>VBGT01000115.1 GCA_005889475.1 Chloroflexota bacterium
GCCGGCGGCATCCAGAGCCGGGCGCAGGCTCACATGGTCCCGCTGCCCGTTACGCTTGGCGACGATCAGATCGATCGGCCGGGTCACCCGCGGAGGGCACGATGCCGAACCCCAACGCGATCGTCTCCACGAGGATCCGGTTCGATCCGCCCCTCGCGGGTCGCGACATCGCCGAGGCCGTCCGCGATCGCGAACAGGCCGTCGACGTCGGCGGGGACCGCCGCATCCGCCTCGATCCCGCCGACGCGCGCTCCGTCGGGTTCGCGACCGTCCTCAACGAGCTCGCGGGGATGGGCCTGCCCGCGTATCTCGAGCTCGATCCTGACTCGGGGTCGATCGATCGGCTTCTGATCCCGACGCTCGGCCGGGTCCTCTCCGTCCGAGCGCGCGGCGCCGGCGGTGGGATCGAGGTCCAGCTCGACCGATCGCACGCTCGCCACGTCGTCCCCGGCGACAGCCCGGATCTCGACGTGCTCGGACGGACCCTGCGGACCGCGCTCGAGTCGAAGCGGCCGGTTCTCGTCGTGACCGACTTCCAGGGCGCGATCATCGACGTCCGCGACTTCACCCCAGATCCCGAGGGCCCCCTGCCCCCTTTACCGGAACCGGGGGATGAGCCCATCCCGTTCCCATGGCGCCCGCGGCGCTGGTGGGAGTGGGTTCTCTGGCCGATCTGGAAGCTTTTGTGGTGGATCCGCTACCCGTGGTTTTGGTGGCACTGCCCGAGCAAGGTCCAGGCCCAGGCGATCTTCGATGCGATGGCCGCGACTAGCTGCGACCCCCTGACCGTGCCCGTCCCGTGCATCCCGTTCAAGTACCCCGACGACGGCTGTTGGGCGCGAGCCAACGAGATGTGCCGACTCATGGTGGCGCTGGGCCGCGATCCGGCGAAGGTGTGGATCGACGGCGATCTCAAGGTCAACTCGGTGAACGAGCCCTGGTGCCTGGTCGAGTGGGGCTGGCACGTCGCGCCCACGATCTGTGTCCGCGGCGGCGGATGGCTCTTGAGCACGACGCGCATGGTCGTCGATCCATCGCTCTTCACGACGCCGGTGACCGAGGCGCAGTGGAAGGCCAAGCAAGGCGATCCGAACGCGACGCTGACCGATACGGGTCGCGACATCTACATCCGGCCGCCGTTCTCGCCGCTGCACGACGATGCGAGCTACACGGCGACGAAGGCCGACCTCGCCCACTACCGGCTGCAGCTCTACAACCGGTCGATCCAGATCGGTCCGCCGCCGTACCCCTGCCCGTAGCGGCGAAGCGCCGCCGTGACGTGAGGGTTCGTCGCTAGGGCTTGGTCGTCGCCGCCGGATCCGTCGTCCGGACGAGGGGGCCCGTCCCGTGAAGCTCCACGAGGACGATGTGCGAGCCGCGCGGGCCCTCCTGGTCGGCGGCGAACGTGGCCGGTCCCGTCAGGAACCAGCCCTCGCGCGTTCGGCCGATGAGCTGCCCGGAGGTCGACCCGTGAGCGCGATCCATGAGGACCCGGGCCGCCCATTGGGTGCCGCCATGGTCGTCCTGCCACTGGTCGATCGTGCAGCGCCCGATCGGGAGGCCGGCGAGCTCGACATCGAGGAGCTCGAACCGGCGATGCTGGCTGACCACGGGGCAACCTTAGCAAACGCCGGTAAGAACACCGCGATGATCGGGGCCGGTCGTAGGCGGCTGCGCGCCGCCCTTTGAGGGCGACGCGCGCTACGGGGGTCAGCTGTGCGCTGATGTGTAGTGGACGCAGGCGATGTCGTACTGCGACACGGCGCGATCGTTGTTCGAGTTCAGCGAGGCGGTTCCGTCACTGCCGGCGTAGCGTGCCTCGGCGTTGGCGAAGCCCGGGCTGTCAAAACCGGGCGGTTTGAGCGTCGCGCCGTTCTCACCGCACTCGGCACCGGGCTGGCCGGCGAGGACCGCACCGGTGGACAGGCTGAGGACGATCACGGCGGCGCCAATGGCGCCGAGCGTTCGTCGAAGCATGGACGAACCTCCTTGCGTTGCCCCGGCAGGGTGATCTGATCGGAGGTACGTCGGGCACCGTCTTGGAGGATCTGGCTCGTCAGCGTGGACCGGGTTGCATGTGGCTCTCGGTTGGCCGTGCGGCGTTGCACGTGGCTATCGCCGCCGCCGGACGGCCTTTGCCGATGACCTGATCCGTCTCCGCGGCGCGTGGGCATTGCACGAACCACATGCTCGTGCAAACGAGCCCCGGCCCGGGCATCGATCCACTCGTCACTGCACTCGCCCACCAGCCGGGAACGATGGCCGGTCCGGCCACGACGGTCACCGTCGACGACT
>VBGT01000114.1:0-493 GCA_005889475.1 Chloroflexota bacterium
TGTGTCGTTCGGTGATCTCATGGCGTGAGGAGCCCAGAATCAGCACGGACGCGTCCTCGACCGTCTCGAGGAGGTGATCGAGGAACTCGAGGAACGTCGACTCGGCCCAGTGCAGGTCGTCGACGAGCATGACCAGCGGCCGGTCCCTGGCGAGCTCCTCGAGGAGGCGGCGGCTGCCCCACATGAGCTCGGCAACCGGGAACTGGGCAGCGCTGAGGTTGATCGCCGCGGCGACACGCTCGACGATCGCTCGGCGGTCGTCGTCGGAGAGGTTGCCGACGATCTGATCGATCCGATGTGTGGCCACCTCGGGCGAGTCCTCGTTCGTGATCCCCGCCGCCTCGCGGATCGCCTCCGCGAGTGGCCAGAACGTGATGCCGTCGCCGTATGGGAGGCACCGCCCGCGGATCAGCCGGGCCTGATCCTCGGCCGACGTTGCGAACTCCCGAATGAGTCGAGATTTGCCGACACCCGCATCGCCGACGACCGCGAC
>VBGT01000114.1:601-3306 GCA_005889475.1 Chloroflexota bacterium
CCCTTGAGCGTGAGCGGCGCCATGAACTCGACCTCGATCTGGTCGCGGGCGAGCCGGTACGTCAGGTCGCCCAACACGATCTCCCCCGAGCTCGATGCCTGCTCGAGGCGCGCGGCCGTGTTCACCGCATCGCCAGTCACCAGCCGCTGTGCCGTGCTGGCGTCGCCGGCGATCACCTCGCCGCTGTTGACTCCGATGTGGTTGCTCAGCTCGAGCTGGTGGTCGGTTCGGAACGACGGGTTCAAGAGCTCGAGCCCGGCCTGCATGTCCGCAGCGGCGCGAATGGCCCGCACCGCGTCGTCCTCATGCCGGACCGGCAGCCCGAAGACCGCCATGACCGCGTCGCCGATGAACTTCTCGACGGTCCCGCCGTGGCGCTCGAGGGCGCTGCGCATCGCCTCGAAGTAGCGCGACATCACATCGCGCAGCACCTCCGGTCCGGGCGCCTCGCCGGACAGGTCGTGCACCTTCGGCATCGCGAAAACGATCGTCACCGTGCGCCGGCTCTCGTGCGCGACCGCCGTCGCCAGCGAGGCGCCGCACACGACGCAGAAGCGCATGCGCTCCGGGCTCTGCTCGCCACAGCTGGGGCAGATCCGCATGCCCGGCGCCGCCTCGGGCACGATCGTCTCAGCCGCCGCGTCGACCACGCGGTCGCGTACCGATACGAGTCGGAATCCCTGGTACGTCGTCTCGGAGCCTTTCGCATTGACCGCGCCGACCGTGTCGAACTCGACGTGCTCACGGATCTGGTCGAGCGTCGATTCGGCAAGGAGCACCTCGAGCGCGGGCGCGTTCTGCTCCATGACCGTGGACACGTCGACCGGCTCGCCGAGGAGGACGTGCTGCCCGCTCTCGGCCTTGCCGAAGGTGACCTCGCCGGTGGCGATCCCCGTTCGGTTGACCAGGCGCACGTCCCAGCCCTGCTCGAGCTCGTCGTTGAGCGTCACCAGCGCCCGCTGCGATTCGGCGGCGGCCTCGACCGCACGAAGTGGATCGTCGTCGTGGCGGAACGGCAGCCCGAACACCGCCACGATCGCGTCGCCGATGATCTTCTCGATCGTCCCGCCGTGCGACTCGAAGACCGCGCGCATGACCGTGAAGTAGCGGTTCAGGACCTCGCGCAGCGCCTCCGGGTCGAGCCGCTCGCCGAGGGCCGTCGAGCCCTTCAGGTCGGAGGTGACGACGGTGACCTCGCGATGGACCTCGCCGCCGGCCTCGTCCTGGCGGAGCGGTGTGCCGCACATGCCGCACAGCCGGGCATCGACCGGGTTCGCCGCCCCACACGCGCCACAAATCTGCCCGTCCACCGGCCCAAGTCTAACGGCGGGTTCGCGGCGCTCCGGCGCGTGCCGCGACCCGATCCCGGCGGCTCAGGCGCGCTGGCCGACCTGGCCCTTCGGCCGCCGTCGACGGAGGTCGCGCAGGTCGCGCTGGTCGGGTTGGGCGAGGCGGACGAAATCGGTCGTCGAGCTGCGCCCGAGCCGCTCGGTCAGCTTGGCGTTGATCAGCGTGTTCAGCTCGGGCACATCCATCACCGCCTTGAGGGTTTCACCCGGCACCTCGAGCAGCTCCGTCGCGTCCTCGGCGATCACGTTGGCGGATCGTGGGCTGCCGGTCAGCGCCGCGATCTCGCCGAAGAAATCGCCCGGTCCCATGGCAGATAGCGACCGATAGTCGCCATCGCTCGGAATGCCCGCGACTGCCCGCCCGCCGAGGACGAAGTAGGCGGCGTTGCTCGCGTCACCAACCTTGACGATCGCCTCGCCCGGCGCGGCGCGGGCGACCGTCGCGCCGGTCAGGAAGGACGAGCGGCGGTTCACCGCCAGGGCGCCCATCTCGGGCAGGAGCCCGATCAGGCGGTCGAGGTCGAGCATCGTCGCGGGCCGGCCGGCCCCGACCGACGGCGCCGCCGGCGCTGTCCGGAGCAGCTGGAGGGCGCGGCGCCACTCCGCCGCCGGGCGGCCGATCCCCGGCAGGAACTGGGCGATCACGCCGGCGGCAACGACGACCAGCGAGGCGGCAACGACGAGCTCCCGCACCGGCAGGATGTCGGCGAGCCCCGCTCCCGCCATGCCCAACAGCAGGACCGAGTCGCGAGCGACGAAGAAGGCGGAGAAGACCCGGCCGCGCATGTCGCGTGGGATGTTCTTCTGGAGCAGGAGCCGGCGGGCCACAGACGCCGGTGAGTTGAGGAAGCCCGTCACGGTGACCATCACGATCGCGACCTCGATGTTCGGGGACAGCCCGTAGAACGCGCCGAACAAGCCCATCAGGATGAACCCGCCAACGATCCAGGTGCCCTCCGGCAGGCGGTCGCCGAACTTCGCCATGAACAGGGCGCCCGCGACGAAGCCGACCGAGGTGAGCCCCTCTTGCAGGCCGTACTCGAACTCCGTAGCGCCGAGCACCTTGATCGCCATCGGCAGCAACAGCACGTTCCAGAAACCGAACGACAGGAGGACCGGGATGGTCAGGAAGAAGGCGGAGCGGAGGATCGGTGTCGACCAGAGGTAGCTCGCGCCGCCCTTCAGGTTCTCCAGCACCACGCCGATCGTGGTGGATTCGACCGGCGCCATCTTCGGCACGCGTACCGCGAGCACGATCAGGAACGATGCGAAGAAGGTCAGCGAGTCGATGTAGAACGGCAGGTGGATGTCGACCGATGCGAGGAAGCCGGCCGCGGCGAAGCCGACCGCGGTCGA
>VBGT01000114.1:3345-4127 GCA_005889475.1 Chloroflexota bacterium
TCCCACGCCGGATCGAAGAACTGCTTGACCGTCGCCGCCAGGAAGAGCAGCCCGTACATCGCGACCATGCCCCGGTCGTTGCCCAGTGCCTCGAACGCCAGCGGGATCAGCAGAACGATCCCCCCGCGCAGCAGGTCCGAGGCCAGGAGGATCCGCTTGCGGTTGAAGCGGTCGACGAACACGCCTGCGAACAGCCCGACGAAGAGTGTCGGCAGCGCCGAGACGATGAGCACCAGCCCGACGTTGAGGACGGAGCCGGTGATCCGGAACACGAGAATGGCCGCGGCGAGGTCGGTCAACGACGAGCCGATCGTCGAGACGAGCTGTGCCAGCCACATCAGGCTGAAGTCGCGCTTGCGGAAGATCGCGAACATTGGCCGGGAGTCTACCGGCCGGGAGATCGCCGATTCAGGGGCTCACGCGCGGGTGGACACCCTCTCTCGCGAGCAGCTCGCGTTTCAGCTCCAGGCCGGCCTGGCGGCCGCCCCACCAGCCGCCGCCGTAGCCGCCCAGCGAGCCGTCGCCGGCGATGACCCGGTGGCACGGGATGACCAGGCCCAATGGGTTGCGCCCGACCGCCGCCCCCACCGCGCGGGCGGCGCCGGGGCGGCCGATCATTCGCGCGACCTCGCCATAGCTGGCCGTCGCGCCGGGCCTGATCCCGCGGACCGCCCCCAGCACGAGCCGGTCCCATCCGGGCCGGTCGTCCATGTCGATCGGCAGGTCGTCGAGCGCGCCGAGGTCGCCCGCGACGAACGCCTCGAGGGCGCGGCGCCCGGCCT
>VBGT01000041.1:0-4111 GCA_005889475.1 Chloroflexota bacterium
GCCAATTAAAGCGGCACGCGAGCTGGGTTCAGAACGTCGTGAGACAGTTCGGTCTCTATCCGCCGTGGGCGTAGGGAACTTGACAGGAGCTGCTCCTAGTACGAGAGGACCGGAGTGGACGAACCGCTGGTGTGCCAGTTGTCCCGCCAGGGGCACCGCTGGGTAGCTATGTTCGGCAGGGATAAGCGCTGAAAGCATCTAAGTGCGAAGCTCGCCTGGAGATGAGGTTCCCCACCGGCTTGACCGGGTAAGACCGCAGGTAGACCACCTGCTCGATAGGCCGCATGTGGAAGTCCGGTGACGGATGAAGCTGAGCGGTACTAATGGTCGAGGGCTTGACCACTTCAGCACCTGACCCAGGGTCAGGGACTGAGACGAAATCGGGAATCGGATCCCGACAATCGACGAGATCGTCGATCTCGACTTCTCGGCGCCCGTGCTCGAAGGCTCGAGCACATGGACGCCGCCGATCACATCCAGCAGCAGGATCCTGGTGACGCTAGCGGAGAGGCCATACCCGTTCCCATCCCGAACACGGAAGTCAAGCTCTCCAGCGCCGAAGATACTGAGAGGGCAGCCTTTCGGGAAAATAGGTCGTCGCCAGGATCTTGTGCTTTCCGGGGAGTTTGCGGCTCGGGCGGCGGCCGATCGCCTATGCTGCCGCGATGACCGCGGCCGAAGCGGGCACTCCGCTCGCCGAACCGACGCCCGTCCCGGCCACCCCCGCCGCGGCGGCGGTATCGGAGCCGGACGTCTCGCCTGTCCTCCGCGGCTGCCCATTCCTCATGTCCGAGGAAGGCGGCTGGCGGCTCGACATGCCTTCGCGCGACCACCGCTGTGCCGCGTTCAGCCCGCCTGCGCCGCTCGCGCCGGAGAAGCAGGCACGGCTCTGCCTCACCTCGAGCCACCTGACGTGCGCGACCTACCTCGCGTCGCTCGCCGCGCGCGAGACCAGGCTCGGCTGGGCGCCGACCGATCGCGCCACGCGCTGGGGCCTCGCCCGCACGACGTCCGTGATCCAGGATCCCGGCGGCATTCGGACGCGCGTCCTGGGCGTGGCCCTCGATCGTCGGCGTTGGCCGGCGATCCCGGCCGTGCTCCTCGTCGTCACGCTGTTCGTCCTCGCGGTGACCGGGCTCCGTGGTGTGCTGCCGGCGACCGGCGTGGGTGCCACTCCCTCAGCTCCCCCAGCGACGCAGGTGGCGGTGGTGGTCACGCTCGCCCCGCCGGTGCTGACCCTGCCTCCGACGGGCTCGGTGGAGCCGACGACCGTCGCCAGCCCGAGCGTGCCGCCGACGACCGCGCCCAGCCCGACCCCGAATCCGACGGCGACCCCGAAGCCGGCATTCCGGACCTACGTCGTCAAATCCGGCGACACGTTGAGCGGCATCGCTTCGCGCTACCACACCACGGTCTCGAGGCTCGCGGCGCTCAACCACATCTCGGACCCGTCGAGGCTGCGGATCGGCCAGGTGCTCCTGATCCCGAACTAGCGGTCGGTCCCGAGCCCCGCTCAGCGCTGGCAGCCTCGGCACCAGCTCGTCGCCTCACTCCGCGAGCTCACCTCGCTGATGCGCGTGCCGCATCTCGGGCATGGCTCGCCGCGCTTGAGATGGACAGCCAGGAAGTCCCGGACCTGGCGCTCGAAGGTTGGCGGGACCCGGTTCCGAAGCACCTCGATCGCGTTGCTCAGCGTGGACCGCGTCGCCGCGTACAGCGCGGCGACCTCCTCGGGCGCGAGCGACGCGCGCTTGCGGAACGGGCTGAGCTTGGCTGCGTGCAGGATCTCATCGCTGTAGGCGTTGCCGATGCCGGCCACGAACGCCTGGTTGCGCAGGAGCGACTTCAGCTCGCCCGGGTGCCGACGGATTCGCTCCCGCCAGACGTCGAGGGTGAGCTCGGGCGAGTCGGCGTCAGGCCCCTGATCGCGATCTTCGAGGCCGGCAACGGGCCGGCTCACGCCTGCCGGCAGCAGGTAGACCTTGCCCATCTGGCTCGGGTCCCGGTAGCGCACCTCGGCGAGCGCGTCGTTCGCCGGCAGCCAGGCGGCGCCCGAGGTCCAGCGGGCCGCGTTGCGCGGCGGGCCCTTGCGAGGCCCGAAGCCCAGGATCACCGCCGTGTTCGGTGGCTTCTTGTCGACCGGCGCGGCGAGCTGGAAGCGGCCGGTGAGCATCGCGTTGATCGCGATCCGGTCGCGTTCCAGCTCGAACAGGATGAACTTGCCCCGGCGATGGACGTCGCGCAGGCGCTGGCCCATGAGCGCCGCAAGCTCGGCCGGCGTGCCTCGCACGGCGAGCGGCGCGGGCGCCTCCGCGCGCACGATCGAGCGACCGCTCAGGGCAGCGTGGAGGGCGTCCGACACGACCGCCAGATCGGGCAGCTCGGGCACGGCCGCGAGATTGTAGCCGCGCGTGTGAGCGTGCTAGACTCCGCGGGCCCTTCGGGGCGGAACTGCAGAAGCGCGAGCTCATCCCGTCACGACGAAGGAGCGGACCGCGGGCCCAGAAATCCTACGGACCACCTGATCGCGGACCGACGGCCGGAGCGCAGCGCTCGGGCCGTTTCGATTCCCGACGGAGCTCGCGGACAGGAGACACATCGACTTGACCGAACAGCAGCAGGGCGGGTCGCAGTCGCCGGCCGAGGCACTTGCCGAGGCCGCCGGGACTGACGAGACCGACGGCAACGTCGCCGTCGCCGACGAGCCCGCCACCAGCCCGAGCCTCGCCACCGAGGCGGCGGGCAGCGAGGCCGCGACCGCGGTCGACGACGAGCCGGCCAACGGCGCGACAGGCCCCACATCCGAGGCCCCAACCGCGCGTGCGGATGCGCCGGGGATGGCGGATGCGCGGGCCGCCGAGGCGCCGGAAGCGACAACCACGGACGACGCCGAAGCCCCCGAGGCCAACGACACCGAGGCCCCCGAGGCCGAAGCGGTCTCCACGGCCGAGGACGCGCCTGCTGCCGGTGCCACAGCCGCGGGCGACACAGCCGCGGGCGAGGCGACGCCCGCCGAGCCTGTCCCTGTCACCGAGGTTGCGACCGAGCCCGCAACCGCTGACGCCGCAGCCCCTGAGGCAACCGCCGAGGCCCCCGCAGCCCCTGAGGCAGCCGCCGAGACCCCCGCTGCCGAGGCTCCCGCGGCCCCCGAGCCGGCGCCCGTCCCGTCCGGCCCCGAGCCGACGACGATGGAGGAGCTTCTCGCCGAGCAGGACGCCGACATCAAGAGCTTCAAGCACGGCGACGTCGTCGAGGGCTCCGTCGTCCGCATCGACAAGGACGAGATCCTGGTCGACATCGGCGCGAAGAGCGAGGGCGTCGTCAGCAACCGCGAGCTCTTCGGTCGCAACACCGAGGCCCAGCCGGCGCTGAACATCGGCGATACCGTCCTCGTCTACGTCCTCCAGCCCGAGTCGCCGGAGGGCCACGTCGTCCTCTCGCTCCGCCGTGCCGGGCTCGAGCGCAAGTGGCGTTCGATGCAGGAGCAGTTCGAGGCGGGCGTGATCATCGAGGCGCCGGTCATCGACCACAACAAGGGCGGCCTCATCGTCGACTGCGGCATCCGCGGCTTCGTGCCGATCAGCCAGATCGTCGACTTCCCGCGCCGGCCCCAGAACGACCAGCCGCGCGATGCCGCCCAGGAGATTGCCGAGAAGCTCCAGCCGTTTGTCGGCCGGAAGCTGCGGCTGAAGATCCTCGAGGTCAACCGCAAGGCCAACCGCCTTATCCTGTCCGAGAAGGTCGCCCTGTACGAGGAGCGTCGCGAGAAGCGCGATGAGCTCTTCAGCAGCCTCCAGGTCGGTCAGCGGGTCAAGGGGCATGTCCGCTCGATCGCACCGTTCGGCGTGTTCGTCGACCTCGGGGGCATCGACGGCCTCGTCCACAAGAGCGAGCTGTCCTGGAACAAGGTCAACAACCCCGAGGGCGGCTACCGCGTCGGCGAGGAGGTCGAGGCCGAAGTCATCGACATCAACCACGAGCGAGGCCGGATCAGCCTGTCGATCCGTCGGTTGCAGCCCGACCCGTGGCACTCGACGGTGGCCGACTTCAAGGTCGGCGACATCATCGACGGCACGGTCACCAAGCTCGTGAACTTCGGCGCGTTCATGCG
>VBGT01000041.1:4128-14014 GCA_005889475.1 Chloroflexota bacterium
AGGGCCTGATCCACATCAGCGAGCTGTCCAACCAGCGCGTCGCTCATCCGGGCGACGTCGTCCACGAGGGGCAGCAGCTAAAGCTCCGGATCATCAGCCTCGACTCCGAGCGCCATCGCCTGGGCCTGAGCCTCAAGCAGGCCGAGGAGGCGCCGGTTCGCGCCGCGCCCGAGCCGAGCGACATCGCCGCGCCGGCGCAGCCTCGCGTCGAGCGAGCAGAGCGCCCCGAGCGCGGTGAGCGCCGCGGTCGCGGGGATCGCGAGCGAACGCGGACCTACAGCGCTGCTGACGCGGTGCAGGAGCCCGAGGGCGGCATCGACACGACGCTCGCGGCGGCGTTCGCCGGCGTGCGCGAGCAGCTCGCGCGGGCCGAGGCCGAGGACGAGGGTGGGGAGGTCAGCGCCGAGGCCGCTGCCGAGGCGCCGGCTGCGGACGAGACCGCAACCGCCGAGGCGCCGGCTGCGGACGAGCCCGAGGCAGTCGCAGAGGCGGACGCCGTCGTCGGGCCGGAGGCGGCTCCCGAGCCCGAGGCGGTCGCAGAGGCGGACGCCGTCGTCGAGCCGGAGGTGGCTCCCGAGCCAGAGGCGGTCGCAGAAGCCGAACCCGCAGCTGAGCCAGAGGCGATCGCAGAAGCAGAACCCGTAGTTGAGCCAGAGGCCGTCGCCGAGACCGTGGTCGAGCCCGAGCCGGCGGACGACGCCGCAACCGAGGCCAAGGCCCAGCCCGCGACTGCCGAGCCTGCCGCCGAGACGGAGGCTGAGCCCGTCGCTGAGCCCGAGCCGGCGCCCGCAAGGGGCAGTGGCTCCAAGGCCGCCAAGGCCGAGCCTGTGGCTGCCGAGGAGACTGCCGCCGACGACACGGGCCCTGCCGACGAGACGGCTGAGGCCAGCAGCAACGCGCCGGACAAGGAGAAGGCCGCCTCCTAGCTTCCTTGCCGGGCAGGTTGAACGGGTCGCAACCGACGACGCGCGAACCCCGTCGAAGCCGTCCGCGGCGACCTCGTCACGAAGGGCCTGAGCGTGCGAATCTGCGTGCTAGGATGGCCCAACGTCTGAGGCAGGCGAAGCAGGGGTACGGGCGTTCGACGCGATGGAACGGTTCGACAAGTTCACCGACCGGGCACGGAAGGTACTGACGCTCGCCCAGGACGAGGCGCAGCGCTTCAACCACAACTACATCGGTACGGAGCACCTGCTCCTCGGTCTGGTCCGCGAGGGCGAGGGTGTCGCCGCGCGCGTCCTCGAGAACATGAACGTCGAGCTGGCCAAGGTCCGAACCGCCGTCGAGTTCATCATCGGGCGGGGTGACCGGCCGGTCGTTGGCGAGGTCGGGCTGACGCCTCGGGCCAAGCGGGTCATCGAGCTGGCCATCGACGAGGCGCGCCGCCTCGGCCACAACTACATCGGGACCGAACACCTGCTCCTCGGCCTGGTCCGCGAGGGCGAGGGCATCGCCGCGGGCGTCCTCGAGTCGCTTGGCGTGAACCTCGACAAGGTCCGCCACGAGGTCATCCGCGTCCTGTCGCAGTCGTCCTCGGTCGGGCCGGCGCAGGAGACGAAGCGCAGCTCCAAGACCCCGACCGTCGATGCGCTGGGCATCAATCTGACCGAAGCCTCGCGCGCGGGCAAGCTCGACCCGGTGATCGGTCGCGAGAAGGAGATCGAGCGGGTCATCCAGATCCTCGGCCGCAAGACGAAGAACAACCCGGCCCTGATCGGCGAGCCCGGCGTGGGCAAGACGGCCATCGCCGAGGGCCTGGCCCATCGGATCGTCGCCGGTGACGTGCCCGACATCCTGCTGAACAAGCGGGTCCTGACCCTCGACATCGGCTCGCTGGTCGCGGGCACCAAGTACCGCGGCGAGTTCGAGGAGCGCCTCAAGAAGATCATCGAGGAGCTCCGGAACACCAACGACGCGGTGCTCTTCATCGATGAGCTTCACACCCTTGTCGGGGCCGGTGCGGCCGAGGGCGCCATCGACGCCGCGAACATCCTCAAGCCGCCGCTCGCCCGGGGCGAGCTCCAGTGCATCGGCGCGACCACGCTCGACGAGTACCGCAAGTACATCGAGCGCGACGCGGCCCTCGAGCGCCGCTTCCAGCCGATCATGGTCGAGGAGCCGACCCTCGAGCAGACGATCGAGATCCTCATGGGCATCCGCGAGCGCTACGAGCAGCACCACAAGGTCACGATCACGGACGATGCCGTGCGCGCCGCCGCGGACCTGTCGATCCGCTACATCACCGACCGGCACCTCCCGGACAAGGCGATCGACCTCATCGACGAGGCCGCTAGCCGCGTCCGCCTCCGCCACGCGTCCGCCCCGCCGCAGCTGCGCGAAGCGCAGCGCGAGCTCGACCGCCTGACCAAGGAGAAGGACGGCGCGATCAACTCCCAGGACTACGAGGCAGCGGCGAAGCTGCGCGAGGACGAGGCGACGCTGCGCGAGAAGGTCGACGCGCTCCGCGCCGAGTGGCAGACGACCATCGCCGGCGACGCTCCGACCGTCGACGAGGAGGAGATCGCCCAGGTCGTCGCGATGTGGACGGGCATCCCGGTCACGCGCATCGCCGAGGAGGAGTCGGAGCGGCTGCTCCACATGGAGGACGCGCTGCACCACCGGGTCATCGGCCAGCACGAAGCCATCGAGACGGTGTCGCGCGCGGTGCGTCGCGCCCGTGCCGGCCTCAAGGACCCGAAGCGCCCGATCGGCTCGTTCATCTTCCTCGGCCCCACCGGTGTCGGGAAGACGGAGCTCGCCAAGGCCCTCGCCGAGTTCATGTTCGGTAACGAGGACACGTTGATCAAGATCGACATGAGCGAGTTCATGGAGCGCCACAATGTGAGCCGGCTGGTCGGCGCCCCACCGGGCTACGTCGGCTTCGACGAGGGCGGCCAGCTGACCGAGGCCGTCCGGCGCAAGAGCTACGCGGTCGTGCTCCTCGACGAGGTCGAGAAGGCGCACCCCGAGGTGTTCAACATCCTGCTCCAGATCCTCGAGGACGGACAGCTGACCGACGCCAAGGGCCGCCGGGTCGACTTCCGGAACACGATCATCATCATGACCTCGAACCTGGGCGCGAAGCAGCTCCAGACCAACTCCTCGCTCGGCTTCCGGCCCGTCGCCGACGACGCCATCGGCAAGGCGCAGCAGTCGTACGAGCTGATGAAGGAGAAGGTCACCGCCGAGCTGAAAAACAGCTTCCGGCCGGAGTTCCTGAACCGCATCGACGCCACCGTCGTCTTCCGCAGCCTGACCGTCGAGGAGATCCGCGAGATCGTCGATCTCATGCTCCAGCGAGTGCGCGAGCAGCTCAAGGCCCAGAACATGTCGCTCGAGGTCACGCAGCCGGCCAAGGACCACCTGATCAAGCTCGGCTGGGACCCGGCGTTCGGCGCGCGGCCGCTGCGGCGCACGATCCAGAACCTGATCGAGGACGTGCTCGCGGAGCACCTCCTCCTCGGCCGTTACGCCCCCGGCACCACGATCGAGGTCGATGCCAACGCGGACGACGGCCTGGTGATCCAGGCCGCGGAGCAGAAGACCCCCGTCGAAGTCTCGTAGGCCCGGGATGGCCCGGGCCCAGAGCCGCTTCGTCTGCCAGGCCTGCGGCGCCGAGTTCCTGCGCTGGGAAGGCCAGTGCCGCTCGTGCGCCGAGTGGAACACCCTGGTCGAGACCGTGATCACTGCTCGCGCGCGCGACCGCCGGCCCGCGCCCTCGGGCACGACCGGGCCGGTCGCCCCCGTGCCGCTGTCCGCGTCGGGCGACGCCCTCGTCGATCGGCTGCCGACTGGCATGCGCGAGCTCGATCGCGTGCTGGGCGGCGGGATCGTGCCGGGATCGCTGCTGCTCATCGGCGGGGAGCCGGGTGTCGGGAAGTCGACGCTGCTCCTCCAGGTCGCCGGCGGGATCGCCGCGGCGCACGGCGGCGTGCTGTACGCGACCGGCGAGGAGTCCGCGGGGCAGCTTCGCCTGCGCGCGTCGCGGCTGGGGCTCGGCGATGGGCCGGCCGCCGATGCCGTGGCCGTCCTGGCGACGAGCGAGGTCGGGGCGATCATCGAGTCGGCGCGGGCCAGGCGGCCTGCCGTCGTGGTCGTCGACTCGATCCAGACGATGACCGTCGACGAGCTGGACGGGCCTGCCGGCAGCGTCGGCCAGGTGCGCGAATCGGCGCTCCGACTGATGGACCTGGCGAAGGGCGACGGCATCGCGGTCGTGCTCGTGGGCCACGTGACCAAGGACGGCTCGATCGCCGGCCCGCGCACCCTGGAGCACCTCGTCGACGCGGTGATCGAGCTCGGCGGTGAGCGCGGCGGCGTCATGCGCCTCCTCCGGGCATCGAAGAACAGGTTCGGGTCCACCGACGAGCTCGGCGTGTTCGAGATGGGCGAGTCGGGGCTGCGCGAGGTCGCCGACCCCGGACGGGCGTTCCTGGCCGAGCACGACGGCGCCGCGCCGGGCAGCGTCGTCGCCGCCGCGATGGAAGGCAGCCGCCCACTGCTCGTCGAGGTCCAGGCGCTCGTCTCACCCGCCGGCTACGGCACGCCCGCGCGGCGCGCCTCGGGGATCGATCCGACCCGGCTCGCACTGCTGCTGGCGGTCCTCGGCCGGCGCGCCGGGGTCGGCCTCGGGAGCCACGACGTCTACGCGAATCTCGCCGGCGGCCTCACCGTGGCCGAGCCCGGTCTCGACCTGGCCGTCGCGCTCGCGCTCGCCTCGTCCCTGCGCGACCGCCCGGTCGATCGGGGCACGATCGCGGTCGGCGAGGTGGGCTTGCTCGGCGAGCTGCGCCCGGTCTCCGGGCTGGATCGTCGCCTCCGCGAGGCGGCTCGGCTGGGCTTCGAGCGGGCCATCGTGCCGGCCGGACGCGTCGTCGGATCGAGCGTCGAGGGCATCGTCGTGGTGCCGGTCGCGAACCTGCGCGATGCGCTGCGAGCCGCGCTCGTCGCGGCCACCGGTGATGACGCGGCGCACCTGCAAGCGCCGGCCGAGGTGGCGCGAGAGACGGTTGACGCGGGCAGGCCGGTGCTAGGCTGAGCGCCCGCACGATCGAACCCGCGATCGTGGACGTCCGGCGATCGACCCGTCCCCAGCCCGATCCCGGCCAATCGAGGCCCTCGTGATCCGAACCATTCGATTCCTGGGAGCCGCCCTCGGGGGGCTCATCGGGATCACCCTCGTCGTCGCGCAGCTTGCGGTGTTCCAGCCGGCCCCCGGCTCGACGCTGCTCGTCGCGGCCTGGGTCGTCGCCTGGATCGTCCTCGGCTTCACGCTCCTGCCGTACCTCACGGTCATCCCGGCGCTTGCGGCCCTGCGTTCCGTGCAGCAGCTGTCCACCGCGGAGTTCGTGACCGCGATCATCGGCCTGTTCCTCGGCCTGCTGCTGGGCCTGCTGCTCGGCCTGCCGCTCGCGCAACTACCGGCCCCGATCGGCACCGTCGCGCCCATCGGGAGCTCCTTGTTCCTCGGCCTGGCCATGGTCGGGCTCACGGTGGCGAAGCGCCACGACCTGATCACGGCCGCCGAGTCGATGGGCATCCTCCGGCCGACGTCGACCGACGGCGGCAGCGGACTGCGGATCCTCGTCGACACGAGCGCAATCATCGACGGCCGGATCGCGGACATCGCGGACTCGGGCTTCCTGTTCGGGACGCTGGAGGTGCCGCGGTTCGTCCTCGACGAGGTCCAGCGCCTCGCGGACAGCTCCGACACGCTTCGCCGAACCCGCGGCCGGCGCGGGCTCGAGATCCTCGCCCGGATGCGCAAAGCGGGGACGACGCCGGTCGTCGTGATCGACGAGGACGTCCCGAACACGCCCGAGGTGGACTCGAAGCTGGTCGCGCTGGCGAAGCGCAACGGTCGCGCCGTGCTCACCAACGACCTGAACCTGAACCGCATCGCCGACCTGCAGGGCGTACGCGTACTCAACGTGAACTCGCTGGCCAACGCGGTGAAGCCGGCCCTGCTCCCCGGCGAGGACCTGCGCGTGCGGGTGATCCAGCCGGGCAAGGATGCCGGCCAGGGCGTCGGCTACCTCGACGACGGGACGATGGTGGTGGTCGAGGGCGGCGCGAAGTCGATCGACACCGAGGTCGAGGTGACGGTCACGCGTGTCCTGCAGACGGTAGCCGGCCGCATGGTCTTCGCCCATCCCCGACAGGGCTGAGCGCGTGGCCGGCAAGGGTGCGACCGGCCAAGCGGCCGGGACGAGGACCGGGTTCGGATCGGATCGACATCCCTTCGGGCCGGGTGACGGGCTCTGGCTCGGCGGCGTCGAGATCCCGGGCGCGCCGCGGCTCCACGGCCACTCGGATGGCGACGCGGCGCTGCATGCGGTCGCGAGCGCGCTCCTCGGCGCGGCCGCGCTGGGCGACCTCGGCGATCTCTATCCCGCCGACGAGCTGACGCCCCGTGGTGCCGCGAGCTCTAGGTTCGTGCGCGACGTGGTCGCGCGCCTCGCGGACGCGGGCTGGCGACCGGCCGCGGTTGACGTGACCATCCGCGCCGGGCGGCCCCGGCTGGCGGGGTCGGGGCCGGCGATGCGTGCCGCGATCGCTGGGCTGTTGGGGATCGAGGAGGTCGCCGTCAGCCTCAAGCTCTCGACGGGCAACCTTTCGGGTGACGCCGGCGCGGGCAGGGTCATCGAGGCCGAGGCCGTCGCAACCGTGGCCGCGATCGGGGTCGAGTCGTGACGACCCGACTCCAGGACACGCTGACCGGCGAGACGCGGCCGCTCGATCCGCTCGAGCCCGGTCACGTCCGGATCTACAGCTGCGGCCCGACGGTCTACGGGCCGGCCCACATCGGCAACTTCCGATCGTTCCTGTTCGCGGACGTCCTCGTCCGGTACCTGCGCTACCGCGGGCTCGAGGTCACGTGGGTGATGAATGTCACGGACGTCGACGACAAGATCATCCGCGGCGCGAACGAGGCCGGCGTCTCGATCGGCGAGCTGGCCGACCGCTGGCTCGAGCGCTTCCGCGCGGACGCGCGCGCCCTGCGCATGACCCAACCGGACGTGCTGCCTCGCGCGACCGAGCACGTCGACCGGATGGTCACCCTCATCCAGGCGCTGCTCGAGGAGGGCCACGCCTATCGCACCGAGGATGGCTCGATCTTCTTCCGCATCGACTCGTGGCCGGCGTACGGCCGCCTGGCCCGGCTCGACCCGGATCAGCTCCGGGTCGGCGAGCGGGTCGAGGCCGACGAGTACGGCAAGGGCGACGTCCGCGACTTCGCGCTGTGGAAGGCGTCCAAGCCCGGCGAGCCGTCATGGGACACGCCGATCGGCACGGGCCGGCCGGGCTGGCACATCGAATGCTCGGCGATGAGCATGGCCTACCTCGGCGAGTCGTTCGACATCCACACAGGCGGCGTCGACCTCATCTTCCCGCATCACGAGGACGAGATTGCCCAGAGCGAAGCGGCGACCGGGCAACCGTTCGTCCGGACGTGGCTGCACTGCGCCCACCTTCGGCTCGGTGGCGCGAAGATGGCCAAGTCGACGGGCAACATCAGCAGCGTCGTCGATCTGCTCGACGCGGGCGTCTCGCCACGGGCCCTGCGGTACGCCCTGATCTCGGTGCACTACCGGCAGGGGCTGGACTACACGCCGGCATCGCTCGAGGCCGCCGCGGCGGCGATCGACCGCCTGGACACGCTCGTGGCGGCCCTGAGCGCCTACTCGGAAGCGCGCTCGGATGCCCCCGACCTCGAGTCCGAGCTGGCCGCGGCGCGGTCTCGCTTCGAGGCCGCGCTTGACGACGACCTGAATGTCTCGGCAGCCCTCGCCGCGGTCTTCGACCTTGCGCGCGAGCAGAACCGGCGACTGGCCGAGCGATCGATTTCGACCGCGGACGCGGCCCGAGCGCTGGCGATGCTGCGCGACCTGGACCGCGTGCTGGCGATCCTGCCCGACGCGGCGGACGAGCTGCCAGCGCAGGCGGCGGCGCTCCTCGCGGCGCGGGAGGCCGCCCGCACGGCTCGCGACTTTGCAGCGTCGGACCGGCTCCGCGACGAGCTGGCCGCGCTCGGGATCGGCGTCGAGGACACGCGCGACGGACAGCGTTGGCGGCGGCTGGAGGCGGTCCGGTGAGCGAGCGGCCGAAGCGACCGCGCGACGAGCGACCCCGTGCTGGCCGAGACGGCGCGAAGGGCTCGGGTGGCAGCGGGGCGCGTGGTGGCAGCCGACCAGGCGGACCGGGTCGAGGCGCGAGGCCTGGCGGCGACCGCGGCGGCGCTCGGCC
This sequence comes from Chloroflexota bacterium, assembly GCA_005889475.1. Lineage (GTDB taxonomy): Bacteria > Chloroflexota > Limnocylindria > Limnocylindrales > CSP1-4 > UBA5189. The sequence continues at coordinate 12,376 of VBGT01000041.1, forward strand.
ACCGGGCGGATCGAAGCGACCAGCGGGGCTCGAGAGGGATGCGGGTGGGGCCCGTGACGCCGGCACGCCCCCGGACTCGTTCCGGGTGACCGGGTTCCGCTCTGGCGGCCCACCGGGGCACGGGCCGGGGAGCGGCTACACACCGCGGCGCGGCGCGGGATTTTCCGACGGCGGGCACGCGCCCGGGGGCCGTGTGCCCGGCGGCCGGGCGGATCGCCCCGATGCGGACCGCCGATCACGTCCTGCCGATCGTCCGGGCCCGCCTCGCGACAACGCAAGCGCGCCCGAGCGTCCGAGGCGACCAACGCCGCCGTGGGCCGATCGGCGAGCCGGACCGCCCGACAGACCCAGCGCTCCGTCCGCGCCGCCGTGGGCGCGCGGAGGTCGACCGCCGGGACGCCACGTCGGGCCGCCGGTCCGCACCACCTGGCCACCAGCCCGCCCGGCCGGGCCGGCCCCGGAGCTCGGGCCGGACGAGGAGCTGATCGCCGGCCGGCGGCCGGTCGAAGAGGCATTCGCCGCGCAGCGTCCGGCGCGCCGCCTCCTCGTCACGCCCCAGCGCCGCCAGGCCCTCGAGCGGATCGTCCTGCACGCGACGACGCTGCGCATCCCGATCGTGGAGGTCGAGGGCGGCTCGCTCACCGCGCTCGCCGGGTTCGACGGCCACCAGGGCGTGGCCGTGGTCGTCGAGGCCCGCCGCTTCGCGTCGCTGGACGACCTTCTCGCTCGTTCGATCGAGCACGCCGAGCCCGCGTTCGTGCTCGTGCTCGACTCGCTCGAGGACCCCCAGAACGTCGGCACGCTCCTGCGCAGCGCCGAGGCGGCGGGGGTCCACGGCGTCGTGTTCCCGACGGAGCGCCAGGCGCCACTTACGCCGGCCGCGATCAAGGCGTCCGCCGGCGCGACGGAGCACCTGCTGCTCGCGCCCGTGGACGACCTCCCGGGCGCGTTGACCGACCTCCACCTCCGTGGCCTGCGGATCGTCGGCTCGGATGCCGAGGCGGCCCTCACCGCGCGCGAGGCAGATCTCCGCGGGGCCACCGCGATCGTCGTCGGTAGCGAGGGCCACGGCCTGAGCCCAGCCGTCCGGCGCCGGTGCGACCTGTTCGTGCGCATCCCGATGCGCGGCTCGATCGGGTCGCTCAACGCGGCCGTGGCGGGCTCGATCCTGCTGTTCGAGGCGCTCGGCCAGCGCGACCCGGGCGCGCGGCCCGCGACCGCCTGATCGGCTGCGGGACCGCTCGCGAATCACGCCCGATCACGATCACCGACGGTCGGCCGCGCTTGACCGGTTCTCCCAGGCCGACCTATCATCTCGCAGCGCTCCGGCTGGCTTTGGTTTGCCTTGCGCGCCGACGTAGCTCAATTGGTAGAGCAGCGGTTTTGTAAACCGCCGGTTCCGGGTTCGAGTCCCGTCGTCGGCTCCATTTTCGCGAAGCCCTCGGGCCCACATAGCTCAGCTGGCAGAGCACTTCCTTGGTAAGGAAGAGGTCATCGGTTCAAGTCCGATTGTGGGCTCCAGCCGTGGCCTCGGTGGGTTCCCCGAAAGTGATATTTCACTGGCGAAGCCTTGCCTCGGACGGCGAGGACAGCCCGCAAGAATTGGAGTGAGACTGGTCGGATGGCCAAGAAGAAGTTC
>VBGT01000078.1:0-4038 GCA_005889475.1 Chloroflexota bacterium
ACGTGCTCGATCAGTGGCAGGCCCCCGACGGCCAGCCACGGCATCGGGACGTTCCGCGGCTGACCCCCGACGTAGAGCTCCGGCCCGAACGAGAGCACGAGCAGCACCAGGCCCATCACGGTCGCCACCTGGACCCGCCTGTCGCGCCAGCGCGTCGCGGCGAACCACCCGAGCACGACGAGCAGCGGCAGGCCGATGTAGCCGGTTGCCTCGTGGTACAGCCCGCTGAACCGCCTGGAGGTCTCGGTCACGATCTGCGGCGCGAGGAGCTGGTAGGGAGTCGGCAGGATGACATTCAGCAGATCGGTCGAGAAGACGGTCGTGGTCTGGACACGCCCATGGACCTGCTGCGGACCCAGGAACTGGACGGCCAGCGGAAGTCCTCCGATCAGCAGGAATGCGGCCACTCCGGGAACCGCCGCCCTGGCAAGCCGCCGGGTCGAGGCGGCGATGGCCGCGCGCTCGTGCACGACGAGCGCGAGGACGCCCACGAGCAGGGCGCCGACCACGGCGCTCATGGCGAGGACCTCCTCCGAGGTCAGCAGCTGAAGAGCGCCGATCACGCCGAGGGCCACGCCCAGGCGCTCGGGTCGATACCGCCGCCTGGCGACCAGCTCGTCGAGGATGATCAGGAACAGCGGCGGCGCCCAGACATTGATCAGGTTGAGGTGCAACGCCGTGTGGGAGGCAACGTACGGGCTGAGGCAATAGAGCCCGCCGCCAACGAGCGCACCCAACGCGCCCTTCGTGTATCGGGTGAGAGCGGCGAAGCAAGCGAGACCGCTGAGCGCGATCGCCACCAGCGCCGCGACGTTGTAGGCGAGGATCGGGCCGCCCGCGCGGGTGATCGGAGCGACGAACAGGGCGAGCACCGGGCTGAACGTGTTCCACATCAGGTTCGCGCCATGGGGCGCGTTCAGGCGGTCGGTCAGCAGGGGGTTCTGGCCGGACCCCAGGGCCGTGGGAAGCCACGCGAGGAACCAGGTCGACTGCTCCTGATCGCAGCAGATGCCGATCCAGCGCCTGGTCGGATCTTGCCAGGCGCTCGCCGTGAAGATGTACGCGAGGGCGAGATACACGAGGAGCGCGCCGACCAGCTCGCGACCCCGTGGCGTGCCGGGCTCCCGAGCCGAGCCGGGGCGGTCCGTCACGGGATCTGGCGGAACGGGAAGTAGGCGGCGAAGCCGATCAGGTACGCGGCGAGGAAGCCCCATCGGACGGCGCGCGGGAGGCCCGCCCGGGTCAGGAGGAGCGCGATCCCGACGGCCGCGGCCGGGACCAGCGGCAGGGCGTAGTAGATGTACATGATCCGCGGGGTGAAAACCCCGAGGAGCAGGTACGGCACGTAGTTCGCGGCGCCCCAGGCGACCGCCCAGATCGCCAGCCGGTCGCGGGTTCGCCAGGCGTACCAGGCGGTGAACAGCGCGGCGAGCGGGATGGCTCCCGCCAGGAACGGGTTGAGCGCGCCGCGGAAGTCGATCGTCGCGTACTTTGCGGTGACCACGTCGCCGATCCGCACCGTCACGTCCGATCGGAAGTAGTTGATCTGGCACTCGTTGAAGATCCATTGCCACGGCCGGCTGTCGGCCTCGGGGCAGAGCCCGACCGTGATCGGCGCTCGGAGGTTCGCGCCGTAGGTGACCATGCGGACGATGTGGTCGACCGGAGACGGAAACTGCGACAACGCCATGTCGAGCAGGGTCAGGCCACCGATGGCCACGCTGAACGTGATGATCACGAACCCCAGTGGACCCCGCAGATCGTCGAGGCCCGGCACTCGCCGGGCGCGCCACCACCCGGGTCCCTCCGTGAGGAGCGCGTACAGCACGACGGCGCCGATCCCGTAGAGCGCCGTGATCTTGACGAGCAACGCGATGCCCATGGCCAGGCCCGCCAGGATCCAGCGCTTGCGCAGGGCGAGCCACGCCCCGACGAGCATCGGCGCGAGGACGAGGATGTCCAGCGTCCCGATTCGGCCGTGGACGAGGGTCAGGTTGTCGAAGGACACGAGCGCTGTCACCAGGATCGCCAGCCACGCCGACCGCCCCGTGTCGCGGACGATCAGGTACACGGCGAGGAGCGCCACCATCCCCGCGATCACGCTCGGGATGCGCCAGGCGATGCCGTTGTCGCCGAAGAGGAACATCGACGTCGCGATGAGCAGCTTGCCCAACGCGGGATGCTCGGTGTTCGGGTCGAATCCCGGCGGACTGTCGACGTAGTGGGCGGTCGCCGGCCAGCCAAGAATGACCCGCGCAGCATTCACGTAGTACGTCTCGTCGAAGATCAGCCCCTTGGCCGGCACGCCCAGCCAGATGACCCGCAGCAGCAGCGAGACGAGGAGCAGGAGCCCGATGACGCGGGCCGGATCCTTGAGGCTGGCCAGCCAGGAGGCTGCGAGTCGCCCGAGGGAACTGCTACGGACGCTCTGCACGATCCGGGGCACGCGGCTGCGGCGGCTCGAGGGCTCGTGGAATCCGGCGTCGCTGCTCACTCGTCCTCCGGGCGGTCGCCGCGAAGGGTAGCGGAGGCAGGTGGGTCGCCAACGACCCGCCCGATACGAGGAGCGAGCCAGGTTGGGCTAGCGCTGCTGCCCTTGCTGCCTACCCTGCGGTTCGCCCGGGGCGTGCGTCGGGTGCGAGTGGCTGCCGCTCGCCTTGAGCTTGGCGATGGCCTTCGAGCTCGCGTCGATCGCGTGCTCGATCGACGACTGCTCGGGCAGCTCTGCCGCGAGCGCAGTGAGCACGGCGGTGTGCTTCGCGAGCATGTCCTCCAGGTGCGCGAGGCGCGACGCGTCGTCGCCGACGTCGGCTGAGGCCGCTGCGACCTCCGCCTGGTATGCGGTCAGAGCCGCTGCAACGCCGTGCGCATCGCCACGCGCGGCGGCGGCCTCAGCCTCCGCGATCCGCTCCTGGAGCAGCCGTTCGTGGCCCTCGAGCCGAGCATCAACCTGCGCCGGCAGGGCCAGCGTCTCGATATACACCCGCGCGTTGTAGAACGGGCTACCCGGCGGCGCCGCGAACACGGCGGCGCTCGTCCCGATCGTCAACATCGCGGCGAAGCCGAAAGCAAACGCCCGGCGAGTGAACGGCGACGAGACGGCCAAGCGAGGGGCCCGTTGCGGCTCCGCGAACTGCAGTCGGGTCGCGGCAGCGGCCGACGCCGCGGCGGCAGCGGCCTCGGCGAGCACGTTGGCCCGGATCCGGGACAGCACGGGCCCGCGCGGCATGAGGCGCGCCTCGGCAAAGGCGTCGAGCATGTCCTCGAGCCGGTCGAGCGCGAAGCGGTCGTTGTCGTCGTACCCGCTCACGCCCGAACCTCGACCGTTGCCGGCTGCGCGGAGGCCGGCATCGAACCGCTCGACTCGATCCCAAGGGAGCGTCGCAGCGATGCGATGGCGCGGAACTGCAGGCCGCGGATGGTTCCTTCCTGGCGACCCATCACGGCGGCTGCCTCATACACCGAGAGCCCAGCGAAGAAGCGCAGCTCGACGACCTCTCGTTGATCATCGGTCAGTCCAGCCAGCGCCTGGGCGACCCGCTCGAGGTCGTCCCGGAGGGTCGCCATCGCCTCTGGCCCCGCTTCCTCGGTCTCCCGAGTCACGGCGGTCACGAGGGAGAGATGGTCCCTGCGCGTCCTGATCTGATCGATGATCGCGTTCCTGGCCAGCCTGAACAGCCAGCCCCCGAACGGGATGCCCCGCGCCTCGTAGCGAGGGAGCGCTTCCAGGGCCTTGACGAAGACGAGCTGCGTCAGGTCCTCCGCGTCACTCGGGCGGTTGACGCGGCTGGCGATGAAGCGATAGATCGGCCCGGCGAACTCGTCGAAGATGCGACCGAAGGCCTCCGTGTTGCCACGTTGGGCCTCCGCGACGAGCCGATCCAGCGTTTCGTCGTCCATTGAGTAACGAGGATTGCCGTTCACCGTTAGGTGCGCAAGAGTCCAGCGGTACCGACGCGGGTGCTCCGGGGCACCTCGATGCGGACCGGCTCTGCGCCTCGCCTGAACGTGAGATGGTCGAATCCGGCCTCGCTCAGG
>VBGT01000078.1:4146-56796 GCA_005889475.1 Chloroflexota bacterium
GTCTCCGCGCCGGGGTACCTCAACCCGCTGCTGTTCACCTCGAGTGCGGTCCCGCTCTCGACGATCGCACGCAGCGCGGGCTCCTGGAGGTCGGGCCGCGCGGCCAGGTCCGCCGCAGTGATGTATGGGTGCAGGTAGCGCTTGACGACGTCGAGATGGCCGATCGTGTCGAACAGGCCCGATCGAGCCGCGGCGATGATCTCGGCGTAGTACGGCGCGACGACCTCGTCGATCGAGCGGCCCTCGACCCAGGCACGGACGCGCGACGGCCAGTACGGCGACTCGGGCCAGTCGTGGACCGAGCCGATCATGTAGTCGTAGCGATGCCGAGCCAGGTGGGCACGGACATCGGCGTCCCAGCGCCAGTTGTAGGTGAGCTCCGCGCCGAACCGGATGGTCACGCCCTGCTTCGCCCAACGCTCCGCGGCGCCGCGGACGACGCGCTCGCGGTCGTCGTAACGGGAGTACTCGAAGGCCGGGTCGCGCGGGTCGAAGTCCACGTGGTCGGTGATGCAGATCTCGGGGATGCCCTGCTCGACAGCAAGGGTGGCATAGACGTCGATGGGCACCGAGCTGTCCGGCGACTGGTCGGTATGCAAGTGAGCATCAAGCGGGAAGCCGTCCCCCGGCGTCGCCGTCACCCGGAGATGATCCCGAGCTCGTTGCCGACCTTGGCGAAGCTTTCGAGCGCCCGGTCGATGTGCTCGTCGGTCAGCGCGGCGGTCACGATCGTGCGCAGCCGGGCCTGGTCGAGCGCGACGGTCGGGAAGACGACCGAGGTGGCGAAGATCCCTTCCTCGAACAGCCGGCCGGAGAACCGAATGGCGAGCTCCGAGTCGCCCACGATCAAGGGCGTGATGGGGGTTTCGGAGCGGCCGGTGTCGAAGCCGAGCCGTGTCAGCTCGGCCTTGAACCGGCGCGTGCTCGCCCACAGCCGCTCGATCCGCCACGGCTCGTCGAGCATGACCCGGATCGCCTCGCGGCAGGCCGCCGCGTCGGCCGGCGGGTGCGAGGTCGAGAAGAGGAACGGCCTGGCGCGCTGGATCAGCAGCTCCCGCAGCGCCTGCGTGCTGGCGACATAGCCACCGAGGACACCCATCGCCTTGGACATCGTGCCGACCTGGATGTCGACGCGGCCGTGGAGCCCGAAGTGGTCGACCGAGCCGCGACCGTTGCGGCCGAGGACGCCCGACGCGTGCGCGTCGTCGACGAAGACGGCTGCGCCGTACTCCTCCGCGGCCTCGACGATCGCCGGCAGAGGTGCGATGTCGCCGTCCATCGAGAACACGCCATCGGTGACGACGAGGACGAGCCGGTACGGGCCTGCGCCGTCTGGGCGACCGTCCGCGGCTGCGGTTTGCAGGAGCTCCCGGAGCGCCGCCACATCCTTGTGCGGATAGATCTTCCGGGGCGCCTTCGACAGGCGCATGCCGTCGATGATCGACGCGTGGTTGAGCGCGTCCGAGACGATCAGGTCGGCCTCGCCGGTGATTGTCGGGATCACCCCCGTGTTGGCGGTGAAGCCCGACTGGAACGTCAGCACCGCCTCGACTCCCTTGAAGTCGGCGAGCTCGGCCTCCAGCTGCTCGTGCTCGGTCATCGTGCCGGCGATGGTCCGAACGGCGCCCGAGCCGACGCCGAACTCGGCTGTTGCCTTCAGCGCGGCTTCTCGCAACCGCGGGTGGTGGGTCAGCCCCAGGTAGTCATTCGAGGAGAGCGAGATCACCTCGCGCCCGTCGACGACCGTGACCGGCCCCTGCGCCGCGCTCATCACGCGCAGCGGCCGGTACAGGTGCTTCGCCTTGAGATCGTCGATCTCGTCGGCGATGAACTCCAGCGGGTTCCGGCGCTTGGTGGGTGCCGTCATCGGTCGTTCCCCCACATCGGGAAATCTATGCCCATCCGCGCATACGCGCGGCATCGCTCACGCGAGCCAGCTCATGATGACCTTGCCCGAGTCGCCCGACCGCGCCGCGGCGAACGCGGCCTCGAAGTCGCGGAAGCCGAAGCGGTGCGTGATCGCGGCTGAGATGTCGAGGCCCGACTGGAGCATCACCGTCATCTGATACCAGGTCTCGTACATCTCGCGGCCGTAGATGCCGCGGAGCGTCAGCTGGTTGAAGACGATCGTGTTGACGTCCAGGGAGATCTCGTCGGTCGGGATGCCCAGGATGGCGATCCGGCCGCCGTGGGCCATGTTCTCGATGGCCGACCGGAGCGCCGCCTCGACGCCCGACATCTCGAGGGCGATGTCGAAGCCCTCGACCATGCCGAGCTCGGCCTGGACCGCGTGGAGGTCGCGTTCGAGCGGGTCGACGGCGATCGTCGCGCCCATGCGGATAGCCAGCTCGCGCCGGAACGTATTCGGCTCGCTGACCACGACGTGGCGCGCGCCGGCGTGCCGCACGACGGCGGTCGCCATGAGCCCGATCGGGCCCGCGCCGGAGACCAGCACATCCTCACCGAGCACCGGGAACGCCAGCGCGGTGTGCACCGCGTTGCCGAATGGATCGAAGATCGCGGCGACGTCCTCGTCGATGCCCGGCGCGTGGTGCCAGATGTTGGTCATGGGCAGGGCCACGTACTCGGCGAACGCGCCGTCCCGCCCGACGCCGAGCCCGACGGTGTCGACGCACAGGTGCCGCTGGCCCGCGAGGCAGTGCCGGCACTTGCCGCACACGACATGGCCCTCACCACTGACCAGGTCGCCGGGTTTGAAGCCGCTGACGTTCGCGCCGATCTCGACGATGTCCCCGACGAACTCATGGCCGACAACCAGGGGCGGCTGGATCGTGCGCGCCGCCCAGGGGTCCCAGGCGTCGATGTGGAGGTCCGTCCCGCAGATCCCGGTCTTGTGGACCCGGATCAGGACGTCATTGATGCCGATCGACGGCACCGGCACGTCCTGCAGCCGCAGCCCGGGTCCGGCCTCGGCCTTGACCAGTGCGAGCATCAGGCCAGGCTCCCGTCAACGCCGCGTTGGCCGGCCGTCGTGGGTCAGCTCGCCGCCGGCGCGGAGCTGGCGGACGGCGCCGGGGCTGCCGAGCCGGCAGGCGTCGTCGGCACCGTGGTGGGCGTCACGGGTACGGAGGTCGGCGTTGGGCCAGGAGACGACAGCTGCGGACATTGATTCTCGGGGTTGAACCGCTCGGCCCGGGCGGCGTAGAAGTCGAACAGCAGCTTCTCGTCGAGGGTCTGCATGGGCAGCACCGTATCCCACACCAGAGCTGCATACGGATAGGGCATGTCGTCGAAGCGGGCGATGACCGGCGTCAGGGCGCCGGGCGGGAAGTGGCAGATCGGGCTGTCCGGCCACCTCGCGAGCAGTGACCGGAGCGCAGCCTGGCCGTCGTCGGTGCAGCCGTCGCCGGTGCAGTTGTAGAGGAGCACGATCGCCCCGTGTTCCATGTTGTGGATCCAGCCCTGGGGGACGGTCTTGTCGTTCGGTCCGTACAGGCCACCCTTGATCGGACCACCCGGCGGCGGGTAATGCCAGCCGCTGGCCGGCGGGCACCACGTGTACGTGACCTTGGTGCCGACGGCCACGTGGTTGCGACCCATGTCCGGCTCCACGTAGCCCGGCGGTGGCGGGGTCACGGCGGGAGCGGGGGTTGCCCCCGACGCGACGGGCGCCCGGCTGGGAGCGACGAACGACGGCGCGGGTGTCGGCTCGAACGGGTTCACGCAGGCGTAGGCCGGGCTCAGGCCAGGCGCGACGAAGCCGACGAAGACGAGCCCGGCGAACACGGCGATGCCGCCAATCCAGAGGAGCAGGTTGCGATAGCGCTCGAGGAAGGTGGCCCTGCGTGGGGCGGGGCGGCGGGAGCGTCGCACGGCCCGGCTGGCCGGGCTCGGACGACGCGAGGACCTGGTCAAGGATGGCCTCGTTGGACGTGGAGGGGGATCGGCGAGGAAGTCTGCCAGATCACGGCTGGTCGAGCCATGCGGCCGCGGCCGGCGTGCGCAGGCCGCGGAAGAGCAGCGCCGCCAGCGCCGCGAGCAGCACCGCTCCGATGAGCTGGCCGAAAAGCAGGGCCAGCGGGATGGCTGGCAGGGCGAGCGTCGAGAGGCCGAGCGCGAGGCCGCGCGCGGCGGCCTTGCGCTGCAGGACGACGGTCACGGTGAAGATCGTGTACGCGAGCAGCGCCATGACGACGAGGCCGAGCGGCGTGACGGGCACTGTCTGGGCCTGATCGACGACAAAGCCGAGCGACAGCCCGACGCCGGCCAGGATGGCCAGGGCGTAGACGACGAACAGGGCAACGCCCCAGGGCATGCCGCGAAGTGAGGGCATCGCCGGTCATTGTGGAGTCGGTTCGGGTCTTGACGCCCGTGGACCCGGAGGCTAGTGTCACTAAACCGGTTTTCTAAACCGGTTTTCCCGCGAAGCCGTGAGGAGCCCGCAGGGCTCGCGGAGGTGCCGGCGGTGGGTCATCCGCCGGTGGAGGAGGATCTTGGAGCGGCACAGACATCGGCCGCGCATCGCGGACGTCGCGCGGGAGGCCGGCGTGTCCAAGACGGCCGTGTCGTTCGCGTTCAACAGCCCTGAGCGGCTGTCGGCCGAGACCGCCGTCCGCATCCGCGAGGTGGCCGACACGCTCGGCTACCGACCGAACCCGGTGGCGCGGATGCTCACCCAGCGCCAGACGATGACCCTCGGCGTGCTCACGCCGCAGGCACTCGCGGTCATCTTCTCAAACCCGTTCTTCGCGCTGTTCAGCGAGGGCGTCGCCCACGCCGCCGAGGACCTGGGCTACGAGCTGCATTTCATCTCGCCCCTGCATGGCTCGCTGGCGCTGGCGATGGGCCGGGCGACGGTCGACGGGGTGGTCGCGATCGGGCTATCGGCCGATCACCCGGAGGTCGGGCAGATCCGTGGCGCCGGCCTGCCGATGGTCCTGGTCGATTCGGACGACCTGCCCGAGCACAGCTCGGTCATGGTCGACGACGAGGCCGGCGCGCGGGCCGCCGCGGAGCACGTCCTCGGGCTGGGTCATCGCGACGTGCTGATCATCGCCGTCGAGGGCCCGGAGTCGCCGACGGGCCAGCCCCAGCGCCAGGGCGTCACCGAGCGCCGGTTGCGCGGCTACCAGGCGGCGCTGGACGCCGCGGGCATCTCGCTGCGCAGCGACCACATCGTCGCCGGCCGGGCGTCGATCGAGGGCGGCGCGTCCGCCTTCCAGCGCGCCTGGGCGGCGGGCACCCGCCCGACCGCGGTCCTGGCCATGAGCGACGCGATGGCCATCGGCGCCATGCGCGTGGCGCGGGAGCAGGGCCTGCGCATCCCCGACGACATGAGCGTCGTCGGATTCGACGACATCGACCTCGCCGCCCATGTCGACCCGCCGCTGACGACGGTCCATCAGCCGATCCGTCAGAAGGGCGCCGACGCGGTTCGCCTCCTCCTCGCCGAGGTGGAGCAGCGAGAGGCATATCGACCCGAGCACCTCCGGCTCGAGACGCGACTCATCGTCCGCGGCTCGACCGGGCCCGCGCCGCGGGAGCGGCAGGAGGTGACCGGGGCGACGTGAGGTCGATGCGTGCGCGGCATCGGCGTGGTATCCCTCGCCGCTGCAGTCACCCATAGGGACCGGTCGTCGACCGCTCCCACCGGCCTGATCCAGGAGGAAGGCCCCGATCGTTGGGGCTTTGCACGACAGACAGAGGAGACGACACAGACAATGAAGAGTCCTATCCGGCTCGTCGGGCTGCTTGCCACCCTGACCCTCGTGGCCAGCGCGTGTGGGCCGTCCGGCAGCGCCCCGACCACCGGCGCCACCCAGCCAGCGGCAACCCAGGGCGAGGCATCCACGGGTCCCGCCGCCCTGAGCGGGTCGCTCACGATCTGGGAGGCGTACGGCGCCTCGGGTACGTCCGAGAAGGACGCATTCGACAAGATCGTCGGGCAGATCAAGGCCGCCAACTCCGGCCTGACCGTGAACGTCCTCGACGTCCCGTTCAACGACCTGTTCAACAAGTTCGAGACGTCCGCGAGCACGGGCGAGCCCGACATGTACATCGCACCGAACGACAGCCTGCCGAGCGAGGCGCGCAATGGCCTGCTCGCCGACGTCAGCGACCTCGAGGCCACGCTGAAGGGCGCGCCATACAACACCTCCGACGTCGCCCTCAACGCGGCCATGGTCGACGGGAAGCTCTACGAGATCCCGGAGTCGATGAAGGCCGTCGAGCTCTTCTATCGAACCGACCAGCTCGCCACGGCACCCGCGACGACCGCCGACTGGATGACGAATGCAGCCAAGCTCGGCCTCGTCTACGGGGCCAACGGCGGCGGCGCCTACTACGAATGGGGCTGGTACAGCACGTTCGGCGGCAAGATCATGGATGACACCGGCAAGTGCGCCGCCACCCAGGGCGGCGTGGCCGATGCCCTCAAGTTCCTCGCCGACTTCAAGGCGGCCGGTGGGCACCTCTACCAGAACGACGGCGACGCCAAGGCCGACCTGATCTCCGGCAAGATCGGCGGTTTCATCGACGGCCCGTGGCAGTCGGGTGACCTCAAGACGGCGCTCAAGGACAAGCTCGCCGTGGCGGCCGGGCCCACCGGTCCGAGCGGTGGCACGTGGGCCCCCATGACGGCGCCGGATGGTTTCTACATCAATGCGGCTTCGCCGAACATCGACCTCGCGAAGCAGTTCGCCCTGCAATTCCTCCTGCCCGCCAACGAGCAGGTCTTCGCGGACGCCGGCCACCTGCCGGCGAACACGACGCTCCAGCCCAGTGATGCCATTGCCCAGGCGTTCGCGGCTCTCATGCCGTCCGGATTTGCCCGGCCGACGCTCGCGGCCCTGAACAACTACTGGGGCAACTTCGGTAGCGCCATCGTGGCGGTCGTCGACAAGAAGACCGATGCGACAACGGAAGTGGCCAACGCCTGCTCCGCCATGGACAAGGCCAACAAGCTCTAGTCGACCGTCGAGGGCACCGCCCTCGCGTATGCTCCGGGGAGGGGAGGCCGGAATGGCTTCTCCTCCCCGGGCCGATCTCGAGCGTCACCCACTCGGCAAGGACAGGAGGATCCCGCGCCGATGACCGCCGTTGCGGCCAGCCCCGGAGCCATCGTCCCGGCGCGACCCTCACGCTGGCGCCGCGCGCGCGACACGCGCACGGCCTACCTCTTCCTCCTGCCGGCGCTCCTGGTGATGGCCATCATCACCTTCTATCCCCTCGTGTTCCAGGTCTACATGTCCTTCACGGACTACGGCCTGAAGAACCTCGCGACCAAGGCGCCAGCGCCGGACGTCGTCGGGTTCGACAACTACCTCCGGATCCTGAACAACGACATCGTCATCCCGAACTTCGACTTCGTCAGGATCCTCGTCTTCAACCTCTGGTGGGCGTTCTCGAACGTCGTGATCCACGTCGTGCTCGGCGTGGCGATCGCGCTCCTGCTGAACGTCCCACGGCTCCGGTTCCGGCGGTTCTGGCGGTCGCTCTACATCCTGCCGGTCATGGTCCCGCCGATCATCGTCGCGACCGTCTGGCGCAACATGTTCGATCCCCAGAACGGGGCGGTGAACCAGATCCTGAACGGGACGGTCGGCGTGCTGTTCAAGCTGCCGCCGGTCACCCTGGACTGGCTCAACTACCCGAACCCGATCATCGCCGCCGGGCCGTTCGTCCTGCCGCTCGCATATTTTGGGCTGCTCGCGGCCAATGTCTGGCTCGGCTGGCCGCTCAACTCGGTCGTCGCGACGGGCGCGCTGCAGGCCATCCCAAGCGAGCTGTACGAGGCGGCGGCGATGGACGGCGCGGGCCCGTGGCAGAAGTTCAAGAACGTCACGCTGCCGTTCCTCCGACCCGCGATGCTGCCGTTCGCGATCTACGGCTTCGTCGTCACGTTCAACCTGTTCTACCTCTCGTATTTCATGTCGGGCGGCGGCCCATTCGGCCAGACCGAGCTGCTCGTGACCACCGCCTATCGCCTGGTCGCCGAGCAGAAGCTGTATGGCGTCGCGGCCGCGTTCGCCGTGTTCCAGTTCTTCATCCTGCTCGCCATCACCCTGATCACCAATCGCCTCGCGAAGGCGACGGCGTCCTTCAACGCCTGAGCCGGAGAGAGCCTGATGACCGTCGACGCCAAGCTGGCCGCCCCGGCGGTCGTGCGGCCGGCCGAGCGCACGCGCCGCCGACAGGGCTCGGGCATCGGCCGCCAGCTGGCCCTCCAGCTCCTGTGCCTGGTGATCGGGGTGACGGTCATCTTCCCGGTGCTGTGGGTCGTCGCGATGTCAATCGATCCGCGCAACCTCCAGCGGCCGGACACGCTCTTCCCGCCCGGTGCCTCGCTGGACGCGTACGCCCGGGTCCTCGCCCGCCCGACCCAGAACCCGGTTTCTTTCCTGACCCTCGCGCTGAACAGCCTGTTCCTCGCCGTGGTCATCACGGTGGCGAGCGTCGGCATCGGGGTGCTCGCCGCCTACGCGTTCTCGCGCATGAGCTTCCGCGGTCGGGAACCGCTGATGATCGGAATCCTGGCGGTGCTCATGCTGCCGGCGGTCGCGACCATCGCGCCGCTGTTCGTCTCGCTCAACAAGATCCAGATCGGGACGTTCAACCTGCGCAACTCGTTGGTCGGTGTCGCCATCGCGATCGTGTCGAGCCAGCTGCCGTTCGCGATCTGGAACATGAAGGGCTACCTGGACACGATTCCGAAGGAGCTCGAGGAAGCGGCAATCGTCGATGGCGCGAGCCGGTTCCAGACGTTCGTGCGGATCATCCTGCCTCTCGCCAAGCCCGTCCTCGCGGTCACCGCCCTGTTCGCGTTCATCGCCGGCTGGACCGAGTTCATCCTGTCGTGGATCTTCCTGACCAAGCCGGAGACGTTCACGCTCGCGATGGCGCTCAACGGCATGGTCGGCCAGTACGCGAGCAGTACCCCGTGGTCCGACTTCGCCGCGTTCGCGATCCTGTTCGCGATCCCGCCGATCTTCGCCTACGCCCTGTTGCAGCGCTATATCGTCGGGGGGCTGACCGTGGGTGGGGTCAAGGGCTGAGCGAGATCACGCTCGTGGAGCGGCCCGGGATGGTCGCCAGCGGGCGATAGTCGGCGAAGCCCCCAGACGTATCAATGTGCGGCGCCGGGATCGTGGTTGTGGCGAGCGACGGTGGGTAGATCGGCTCGGCCGCCGTGACCGCCGCGCAGAACGGGCCGTTCCGCAGCGACAAGGCCACGTCGCGCGCGGTCTCGGTACCCAGGTTCTGGATCACGATCAGGCGCTCGCCGTTCTTCTCGATGCGGAGGCTCGCGGCGACGCGCGGGCTGGAGGCCTCGAGCGGCAGCAGCGGAGCCGTCGCAAGCGCCGGGTGCGCCGTGCGGAGGCGGATCAGATCACGATAGGTCGACCGCAGCGACGTGGGATCAGCTCCTTCCGTCGCCGCATTCGTGGTGTCGGCGCCTGCCGCGAAAGGTTCCCACGACGTGCCGCCGGTGAACCCGTGACTGGGGTCGGTCGCGGTCCACGGGTAGGGCGTCCGGATCTGCTCGTCCGGCTTGTCGCCGACCATGCCGAGCTCCTCGCCGTAGTAGATGAACGGCGTCCCCGCCGTGGTCAGGAGGGCGCCCGCCGACGTGGCCGCCGCTGAGGCGTCGCCGCGCAGCTGGGTCATGATCCGTGGCTGGTCGTGGTTCGACAGGAAGGTGCCCGCGCCGCCGCCCGAATACGCCTTCTGGATGCTTCCCTCCGAATACAGAAGCGAGCCGGCGTCGCCATGGGTCACGGCATTGGCGATGGCTGGTCCGATCTCGAAGTCGAAGGTCATGTCGAGCGACCCGTCCGTCACGTAGCTCGCCGACGTGAGCTCCGCATCGTCGACCTCGCCGAGCACCAGCTCGTCGGCTCGCTGGCCGTGAATGTCGTTCCGGAACGCCGCGAGCCAGGCCCGAGTCTCCGGCGTGTTGAGCTGCCCATCCGGGCCATCCTCGATCAGGTGCCGCGCGGCGTCGATCCGGAACCCGTCGACGCCCAGGTCGGTCCAGTACGCAGCCGCCTGCTCGAGTGCCGCGGTGACCGCCGTGTTGCGCAGGTTCAGGTCGGGCATTGCGCCGGAGAACAAGCCGTAGTAGAAGCCGGCCTTCGACGCGTGCCACGGGTTCCCGGCGCCGATCGGATTGGGCCAGCCTGGGTCCGCTGCCGACCAGATGTACCAGTCGTGGTGGGGTCCGCCAGCGGCCGCGTCGACGAACCAGGGGTTCTGGTCGGAGCTGTGGTTAGCCTCGAAGTCCAGCACCACCTTGATGCCTCGGGCGTGGGCGTCATCGACGAGGCGCCGGAACGCCTGCACATCGCCGTAGTCCGGCTCGATCGCGCTGTAGTCGACGACGTCGTACCCGTGGTAGCTGGGTGTTGGCGCGATCGGCATCAGCCAGAGGCCCGTGACGCCGAGGTCGTCGGTGGTCGCCTCGTCACCGTCGTTCAGGTCGTCGAGATGCGCCCTGAGCCCCTTGAGGTCACCGATGCCGTCGCCATTCGAGTCGGCGAAGCTCCGGACGAACACCTCGTAGAACACTGCGGTCTGCCACCACGTCCGCGTCGCCGGGGTGGGGGTCCCGCTTGGGCAAGCAGGCGGCGACGTCGACCCCGCCGGCGCGGGGCTGCCCGACGGTGTCAAGGCGGGACTGCACCCGCCAACCATGAGCGCCGCGCCGATCACCATCGTCGCCAGCGACGAAAGGCGGCCACGCGGGCCGGCGTGGCATGCGAGGATCGGCATCGGCGCCAGTATTGCTCCCCGCACCGCCGGTTCGACGCTCCCGAGGAGTCAGCAACACATGCCGGACACGCCCGCATGGGTCCGCGACGCGGTCTTCTACCAGATCTTCCCCGACCGTTTCGCGGCGAGCGAACGTGTTCCCAAGCCCGGCGCGCTGGAGCCGTGGGATGCGCCACCGACGAACCATGGGTTCAAGGGCGGCGACCTCTTGGGCATCGTCGAGCACCTCGACCACATCGCCTCGCTCGGCGTCAACGCGCTGTACCTGACGCCGGTCTTCCAGTCGGCCTCCAACCATCGCTACCACACGTACGACTACCTGGCGGTCGACCCGCTGCTTGGCGGGGATGGGGCGCTGCGCGAGCTGCTCGACACCGCCCACGCCGTTGGGATGCGGGTGATCCTCGACGGCGTCTTCAACCACACCGGGCGCGGCTTCTGGCCGTTCCACCACGTCCTCGAGACCGGCGGCGGCTCGCCATACCGGAACTGGTTCCACTACGACGAGGAGGCGCTGGAGCGGGGCCGGCCGATCGACGCCTACCCGTTGGCCCGGCAGCGCTTGGGCGTCGCCCACGATGAGCCCGTCCTGAGCGCAGTCGAGGGCCAGGGACAGATGTCCCGCGCGCGGCTCGGCTACGAGGCGTGGTGGGGCATGCCCGCGTTGCCGAAGCTCAATGTCGCCGAGACGGCCGTGCGCGAGTACCTGTGGAACGTGGCCGAGCACTGGCTCCGCTTCGGCATCGACGGCTGGCGGCTCGACGTGCCGGCGGAGATCGACGATCGCTCGTTCTGGCAGGAGTTCCGGCGCCGCTGCAGGGCGGTCAATCCAGAGGCATACCTCGTGGGCGAGATCTGGCACGTCGCCCCGGACTGGGTCAGCGGCGACCGCTTCGACGCACTGATGAACTATCCGCTGGCCGAGGCGATCATCGGCTTCGTGGGCGGCCGCTCCCTCAACGAGCCGCTGCTCCGCTCGCACCACGAATACGCGCGCGTGACCCGCCTGGACGGACCTGCCTTCGCGGCCCACCTCGGCGAGCTCCTCTCCGACTACGACCCGGGCACAACCGCGGCGCAGCTGAACCTGCTCGGGAGCCACGACACGCCGCGCGTCCTCTCGCTGCTCGGCGGCGACGTCGAGGCGATGGAGCTGGCCGTGCTGCTGCAGGGCACGCTGCCCGGGGCGCCGTGCGTGTACTACGGCGACGAGGTCGGGGTCAGCGGCGGCAAGGACCCGGAGTCGCGCCGGGCCTTCCCGTGGGATCCGGGGCATTGGCAGTCGGACCTGCTCGAGACGACACGCGCCACGTTCGGCCTGCGTCGCGCCGAGGCTGCCCTGCGCTCCGACGGCGTGACGCTCCTGTCATCCGCCGCCGAAGCGCTCGCGTTCGAACGTCGCGACGGCGATGGCCGGCTGGCCGTGGCGGTGAACGCCGGCGAGGCGGTCGCCTCGCTCGCCCTCGGCGGGACCGATCGAGCCCCCGCCGTGCTCCTCGCGACCGGTCGGGCCCGCGAAATGGCGCCTTCCGTGACGTCCACGGACGGGAGCGTCACGATCGAGCTGCCGCCACGTTCCGGCGCCGTCGTCCGCCTCGCCTGAGGCGGGATCGGCGCCGGCCTCCGCGCCTTCGCCGAGGGCCCGGCGGGTCCGGCCGAAGCGGGTGCCCCTCCTTATACTCCCGCGGTGTCAGACCTCCCGGTGTCGCTGCCGCGCGAGCTCGAGAGCGCGTTCGTTGCTGCCCTCGATCGCGCCGGCAAGCTCGTCGCCACCCTCGATGCCCTGGGCCCCATCGCCGATCGTGACGTCCTCGTCGTCGATGCGTTCGGTGGCCCCGTCGTGACCGGCATGGCCGCCGCGGGCGCGCGGCTGACCACGGTCGCGCCGGAGGTGCCATTCCGGCTCGGCGCGGATGACGGCTCGGCGGACGTCGTCGTCGGCCTTTGGTCGACCTTCCGAGGCGTCGACCAGGCCGAGGTGGCCGAGGTGGACCGGGTGCTGCGCCCAGGCGGGCGGCACCTCGCCGTGCACGACTATGGCCGCGATGACGTCTCGCGCCTGCACGTCGAATCGGAGCGTCCCGAGTACGGCGCGTGGAGCCAGCGGGCCGGGCCGTTCCTGTCCGGCGGGTTCAAGGTGCGGGTCGTCCACTGCTTCTGGGAGTTCGAGTCGCTCGAGGCGACGACCCGCTTCCTCAGCGCCGCCTTCGGCGCCGCGGGCGCCGCGGTGGCGGCCTCGCTGAAGCGGCCGCGCCTGTCCTGGAACGTCGCCGTCTACCATCGCTCGCGACCGTGATCGATCGACCCGCTCCAGCCCAGGGGCCGGCCCCGCCGCCACCCGTGCAGACGCCACCTGCGCAGCCGCCATCCGCGCAGACGCCACCTGCGCGACGGGGTCGCTACCTCGGGCCGTTGAGGATCACCCCCGCCGTCGTCCTCGTGGCGGTCGCGATCGTCGGCTCGGTTGCGTTCATCCTGTACGTCGTCTTCCGTGTCGAAGACGAGCAGATCCCGCTCCTCGGAGCCGGCTTCGGGGTCCTGGGCGCGTCCTTCGCCACGATCGCCATCGGCTCGCTCGTCGAGATGTGGCGCGCCGCTTCGCGGGCTCGCACCGGGCGGGCGTTCACCCTCGCGATCGTCGGCGGCATCGCGGGGCTCGTCGCGATCGGCTGCTTCACGTTCACGGCGCTCTCGACCCTGGTTTGGAGGTCCTGAGGATCGAGCGCGGCCCGGCCCGCACCAGCCGAGCGAGGGAGTGCCCCCAAGGGGATTCGAACCCCTGATCTCCACCTTGAAAGGGTGGCGTCCTGGGCCTCTAGACGATGGGGGCCTGAGAGCCGGCCGAGTGTATCGCGCCGCTGATCCGGGCCCGTCGCCTGCCGCGTCTCAGCCGGCCGCGATCCGCGGCGATACCATCGCCCACGATGAGCTCGCTCGACTACCTCGGCATCCACATCCCGACGATCATCGAGGACAACGTCTCGATCCGGTGCGACGGTTGCCTCGAGGTCATCGACGGCACGCCGTGGCGGCTGAACATCCTCGACATCGTGGCGGCGGAGACGCCGGTGTCGTGGGCGGAGCGGCCGCCGATCAACCCGGGCCCGTTCGAGTTCCACGGCGACGGCAGCCACGTCCGGGCGTGGATGCGGGCCCGCGGCTACCTGTTCTGCCGGAAGGGCGAAGTTCGCGAGATCATGCGCCCGATCCCCATCCCCGGGCCCGAGGGCGCAGCGCTCCGCTATGGGCTATGCGATGGCCTGCACCGCGACGACCACGAGCTCATGCCCGCCTGACACTCTGACCCGCCATTGCCGGATCCTGCCGGATCGGCGCAACTGAAGGACGACCACCGATGTCCGCGACGCTGCCCGCCCTGACCGCGACCCTCGCTCTCGTGATGGCGATCGCGCTGATCGACCAGTGGCGCCTGCGGCGCCAGCCGTTCCAGCTCGTGTGGGCGCTCGGCATGGCCTTCTACGGCATCGCCGCCGGGTGCGAGGCCATCGCCGCGGCGGCCGGCTGGAACGAGGTGCTGTACCGGACGTGGTACCTGACCGGGGCCGTTCTGACGGCGGGCTGGCTCGGGCTCGGCACGATCGTCCTCCTGGCTCGGACCCGCTTCGGCTACGCCGTCGCGGTGAGCATCTTCCTGGCCGGGCTATTCACCCTCCTGACCCAGGCGAAGTACCACTACGAAGGCGCCGGCAGCACCCCGATCGTGTACTTCATCGGGGCCGGCCTGCTGGCGTTGGCGATCGCCGTCGAGACGTACTTCCAGAACGAGCGTTGGCCGCTCTTCGCCGCGATCGGCGTGGTCGGGGCAAGCATCCTCGCCTTGGCGCTGACAGTCACCGCGACGCTCGCGGCCCCGGGGTTCCAGGTCGATCCGGTGACGGGCCAGCCGGTGGCCGACCTGTTCCCCGGCTCGCTGCGCCTGCTCACGCCGTTCCTCAACATCACCGGCGGCTTCGCGCTCGCGTTCGGAGCGCTGTTCTCGGCCTACATGTTCATGCCCAAGAGGCGGGTCCTGCCGTACTCGATCGACCCCAACCAGCCAGGCGACCACTTCCTGTTCAACCTGTTCATCGCCCCGGTCGCGCTCACCGTCAACTTCGTGGCGTCGCTGCCGGGCGCCATTCGCGAGCTCGTCCGGGGCCGGCTGCACAGCCGCGTGCCGGCGACGCTGCTCATCGCGATCGGCGGGTTCGTGGCCTCGGCCGGCGACACGCTCAACCGCTTCGGCGTCACCGGCCCGTTCGCGGTCGCAAAGTTCCTCGCGGTGGTGTTCCTGCTGGCCGGCTTCCTGGTCTCGATCGAGGCATTCCGCGAGTTCCGGATTCCGTTCACCTCGGTCCGCCTCGGCGGCGCACGGCGGGAGGTCGGGGCCCAGCCGAGCTGAGCCGCCGGCGAGCGCCGGCGTCGAGGCGAGGCACCCCGGCGATGCCCACCGCGGGAGCCGAAACGGGCGAGGCCGTCGCCGGGGAAGCCGCCACCTGGGAGGTCGTCGGGCCGCCCGACGCACCGCCGATCGTGTTCGTGCATGGCGCGCTCATGGGCAGGTCGGTGTGGCGGCCGCAGATCGACGCACTTGCCGACCGGTACCGGTGCATCTCGGTCGACCTGCCCGGACACGGAACGCAGCGGGAGCGCGCGTTCGAGGTCGATGACGCCATTGCCGGCGTCGTCCGGGCGATCGACGAGGCCGCGGATGGGCGGACGGTTCTCGTCGGCCTGTCGCTGGGCGGCTACGTCGCGATGGCTCTGGCGGGGCGACACCCGGAGCGCGTCCGCGGCCTGGTCATCGCGGGCGCCACGCGGGAGCCGACGGGCGCGAACCACCTCGCGTTCCTGCTCTACGCGGGAATGCTCCGGCTGGCCCCCGAGTCAGCGGTGCGGGCCGTGGCACTCGCCTGGTTCCGGCGTCGCTACGGTCCCGTCCTCGGCGCTGCCATCACGGCCGGCGGCCACTTCGCCCGGGGCGGCAGCCAGGCGGTGCGCCGGATCGCTGGCCGCCCGTTCCGGGATCGCCTCCTTGCCTATGGCGGCCCGATCCTGGTCATCAACGGCACGCTCGACCTCGTCTTCCGGATCGGGGCGGGCCGCTTCCTGGCAGGCGTGCCGGGCGTGACCCACCGGGTCATCCCGCGCGCCGGCCACCTCTCGAACGTCGACCGGCCGGAGGTGTTCACCGGCCTCATCGAGGAGTTCATCGGCTCGCTGGCAGCGTAGTCGCGGGGCTTCCCGCATCCGGGCCGGGCGGAAGCCCGGTGCTATCCTCCCCGCGGGCCAACCACGCTCCGGCCCGCCCCCGCACGTGAGGTTCGATGCGCGTCCGAAAGGCTGTGTTCCCGGCGGCGGGATGGGGCACCCGGTTCCTGCCGGCGACGAAGGCACAGCCGAAGGAGATGCTCCCGCTCGTCGACAAGCCGGTCATCCAGTACGCGGTCGAAGAGGCCGTCGCGGCCGGCATCGAGCAGGTGATCATCGTCACCTCCAGCCAGAAGCGTGCGATCGAGGACCACTTCGACTTGTCCTATGAGCTCGAGCGGCTGCTCGAGGAAAAGGGCGAGATCGAGAAGCTGCGCCTCGTGCGCCGGATCAGCGACCTCGCCCAGATCGCCTACGTTCGGCAGAAGGAGCAGCTCGGGCTCGGGCACGCGATCCTCATGGCCAAGGACGTCGTCGGCCACGAGCCATTCGCGGTTCTGCTCCCCGACGACGTCGTGATCTCCGATCGACCCGCGATCGGCCAGCTAATCCACGCCTACGAGCAGACCCACTCGTCGGTCGTGGCCGTGGCCGAGGTGCCGATGGCCGAGGTGTCGCGCTACGGCATCGTCGCCGCAGAGACCGTGGATAGCCACCTCGACGGCGGGCGGCTGCAGCGCATGACCGCGATCGTCGAGAAGCCCGAGCCGAAGGACGCGCCCTCGACGCTGGCCGTCATCGGCCGGTACGTCCTGACGCCCAAGATCTTCGACAAGCTCGAGCAGACCCAGCGCGGCGCCGGCGGCGAGATCCAGCTGACTGACGCCATCGAGGCGCTCATGGACGAGCAGTCCGTCTACACGTACCAGTTCGAGGGGACGCGCTACGACGCCGGGACGACGATGGGCTGGCTCATGGCCACGGTCGACATCGCGCTCCAGCGGCCGGATCTGTCCCGGGAGCTCCGCGAGCACCTGCGTTCTCTCGACCTTTAGCCGGCGGCGGGGGCAGGAATGACCCTTGAGGTCCTCGTCATCGCCGTCGTCCGCGTCCTCGGCTCCCTGCCCGTCCTGCGCTGGCCGCTCGCCGGGGGCCTGCTCGCGATCGCTGTCGACCTGTCCGACCTGCTGCTCCGCGACGTGCTCGACCTGGGTGGCGTCCCGGACTACCAGTCGCTCGACAATGGCTCGACCAGGTCTACCTCGCCTGCTTCCTGATCGTCGCGCTCCGCTGGCAGGGACTCGAACGCGGGATCGCGATCGGGCTGTACGTGTATCGGCTCATTGGTTTTGCGGCCTTCGAGCTGACCGCCCAGCGCGAGGTGCTGTTCCTGTTCCCGAACGTCTTCGAGCCGTGGTTCCTCGTGGTCGCCGCGATCCACCACTACCGCCCCGGCTTCCAGTGGTCGCGGCTCGCGCTCGGGCTGACGCTTGGTGCGATCACCGTTGTCAAGGAGGCCCAGGAGTGGGCCCTCCACGTCGGGCGCGTGTTCGACGGCTTCAGCTCGCTCGACGCGATCGGCTGGATCTGGCGGTGGCTGACCGGCCGGTAGCGACCGTCACCCCGAGCGTCGCGGGGGGCGTCCTACGGTACGATGCCCGCCGCGCCCCGAGGGCGGCGCGCGACACCCACGAATCCTTGGAGGACGCTTGACGGACATCGGCACCGTCCTCGGCGGGCGGTACCGCCTGGTCGAGCTGCTCGGGCAGGGCGGGATGGCCACCATCTACCGCGCCCGCGACAACCAGCTCGAGCGCGACGTCGCCGTCAAGATCCTGCGTCCCGAGTACGGCGCCGACCCGGACTTCATCGACCGCTTCCGGCACGAAGCGCAGGCGGCCGCGTCGTTGAACCACCCGGGCATCGTCGCGGTCCACGACTACGGCACCGATCCGGCCGGCCCGTACATCGTCATGGAGCTGATCGAGGGCGAGGACCTCTCGACGATCATCCGGCGCACCGGTGCCCTGCCGCCGCGGGCCGCCGCCCGGCTCGTCGCGCAGGCCGCGCGGGCGCTCGCCGCCGCCCACGATCGGGGCATCGTCCACCGCGACATCAAGCCGGGCAACCTGCTCGTGACGCGGGACGGGCGGGTGAAGGTGACCGATTTCGGGATCGCCCGCGCCCTGTCCGAATCGGGATTGACCCTGCCTGGGACGACGCTCGGCTCGGTGCACTACTTCAGCCCCGAGCAGGCTCGTGGCGAGATGGCCACGCCCGCCTCCGACATCTACAGCCTGGGCATCGTGCTGTACGAGCTGCTCACGGGCCGCCGGCCGTGGACGGGTGACACCGCCGCCGCGATCGCGACGGCTCGCCTCACCGGCGCCGTGCCCAGCCCGTCGGCCGCGCATGGCGGCATCCCGCCGACGCTCGAGACGATCGACCGCAAGGCGCTCGCGCCCAACCCCGAAGAGCGGTTCGCGTCGGCGGCGGAGATGGCCGAGGCGCTCGAGTCGTTCCTCGGCGAGGAGCGGGGCGCCGACGGCCTCCGCGCCGCAGGGGTTGCTGGAGTGGCCGGTGCTGCTGTTGCTGGGGCAGCGG
This sequence comes from Chloroflexota bacterium, assembly GCA_005889475.1. Classification (GTDB taxonomy): domain Bacteria; phylum Chloroflexota; class Limnocylindria; order Limnocylindrales; family CSP1-4; genus UBA5189. Next base: position 22,633 of record VBGT01000078.1, read on the forward strand.
GAGCCAAGGGTGCGGCCGGTGGGACCGCTGCGGGGGCGGGCGCTGCCGGGGCCGGCGCTGCCGGAGCCGCCGCTGGAGGGGCGGCAGTCGGTTCGGCGGCGGGTGCCGCCTCCTCGCCGACGGTGGCCGCCGGCGTTGCACGGCCGAACCCGGGAGCGCGAATCGACTATCCCCGCGAGGCCTACGCGGGCGCGGCGCCGGTGGGCGCACGATCCCGTGGAGGCGGGCGAGGCGCTCCACCCGCCGACATGGACGAGGACGAGCGATCCGGGAGCGGCCCGTGGCTGTGGATCTCGGCGCTGTTCGCCGTGGGCGTGCTCGCGCTCGCCGCGTTCCTGCTGGTCCGATTCCTCGGCGGGTCGCCACAGGAGTCGCAGGCACCGCAGGTCCAGGTCCCCAACCTGGTCGGCAAGACGTTCCAGGAGGCGAGCCAGGCCGCGTCGACGGTCGGCCTGATTGCCGAGCAGTCAGGCTTCGAGCAGAGCTCGGCGACCGTCGGGACGGTCATCGGCCAGGTACCACCCGAGGGCAGCACGGTCGACGCCGGGTCCAAGGTGCTGCTGACGATGGCCATCAGCCCGCAGCTGACGATCGTGCCCGACCTCCGGCTCAAGACGGAGTCCGAAGCCCTGAACCTGATCGCCCAGGCGGGCCTCGCCATCGGCACCCGGACCGAGGCATTCGACTCGGTCGTGCCGGCCGGTTCGATCGTGAGCCAGGAACCCACGGCAGGGCAGGGCGTCGCGCCTCGCACGCCGGTGAATTACGTCGTCTCGAAGGGCCCCGAACCCTCCCCGACGCCCACGCCGACGCGCACGCCCCAACCGACACCGCCGCCGCCCCCGCCGACGCAGAACCTCAAGAACGTCGGCGACTACCGCTGCCAGCTCCTGGCGCTCGCCAAATCGGAGATCGCCGGCGACGGCTTCCAGGTCGGCACGATCACCGGCTCGCAGGACGACACATCGTGGGTCACGTGGCAGGATCCCCAGCCCGGCTCGAAGCATGCTCCCGGGACCGCGATCGCCCTCTGGACGGTCGACCAGCCGGCGCCCACGACCTGTCCCGCGCCACCGTGAGCACCGGGGCCTGAGCCGGGAGTCAGGCCTCCAGGTCGCCGAACAGGCTCGTCCGCTCGCCCCAGCTCTCCTCCGCCTCGCCGATCGCCGGGAGTGACGGCGGCTCCGGTGATGCCTCCGCTGGCGGCACCTGCTCCGGTCGGGCGACGGTCGGGCGGAGCAGCTCGACGGGCACGAAGGCAAGAACGGGTTCGCTCACCGCCGGCTCCTCGCCGATCGGCGTGTCCTGGGGACGATGACGGACGCGCAGGCTCGCACCTGGCGCCGGAGCGTCGGCTTCAGCGGGCCGTGCCTGCCAGCAGCCGCGGAGCTCGAGGCCGGTCAGCGGCTGCCGCTTGGGGTCCAACGCGCACCAGCCGACGTCGGCGGCGAGGGAGCGCCGGAAGTGGCGACAGGTCGAACAGGTGGTCGACGATCGACGGCAGACCCAGCAGCGCGCCGTCTCTGCCTGTGGTGCCCCGCAGTGCGGACAACGCCACATCGTTACCGGGCATGGTAGCTGCGCGTGACGCGGTACGCCACCCTGATCCGCGCCTCAGCGCGGCGGAGGAGTAGCTATTTCACGAAGGTCAGCGACACCCGGTCGGTCGACTCGCCGTAGACGTCGTGCGTCACAAGCACGGTTCCGACGCCGCCGCCCCTCGACAGCCTGCCGACCAGGGGCGTGGTGAAGATCGCGCGGCCATCGACGCCCGTGAACAGCTCGTTCGAGATCGGCGCCAGGCCCGGGATCTGGAGCGTGAAGAACGCCCGCGCCCCTGCGAGCGGCTTGCGCGATGGGTCGGTCACGAGGACCGTCAGCTGCAGCGAGCTCGGATGGTGCGCCACGGAGATCTGGTAGAGCGAGGCGCGCAGCTGGACGCGCATGTCGGTCGAGCCCTGCTTCAGCGTGAGCGTGGTCTGCCCCTGGTTCCCCGCGGGATCGGTGCCGCCGATCACGATCTCCTGCCCGCCCGGCACGAGCGGCAGCGACAGCTCGAACGTGCCGTCGCGCGCGGCGACCGTCGTGATCGAGGCGTTGTTCGCCGGGTTGCGCGCGACGAGCGTCGTGCCGGCCTGCGTCGTGCCCTTGATCGTCGCATCGGGCGTGTCGACGGACGCGCCGTCCTTGGGCGAGGTGATGGTGATCTTCGGCGGCTCGACGTCGAGGATCCAGGTGACGATCGGCGAGTGCTCCGACTCCTGGTCGCCGCGGAAGAGCGTCGCCGAGATGTCGTTGCGGCCCGCGGTGAGCTGGAATGGCACGACGATCCGGCTCGTCGTGCCGACGGCCACGTCGACGATCGGGGCGGCTTCGAGACCCTGGAGCGCCAGATAGATGCGGACTCTCGCTTTCGGGTCGCCCAGGATCGCCGACGGGACCGACACGTTCAGGTCGATCGTTGCCGTCCTCGTGTACGGCTGGTCGGGTGGGGCGATTCGGGGCGAGTCCGTCGGCGGCAGGTCGGTCGACGTCGGGACGGGGGTCGCGACGAGCCGGTTGAACGCAGTCGTGAAGCCGCCCGCCAGCGCGGCCAGCGTCGGGCCGACACCGCCGCTCGCGGCCAGGAGCACACCGCCCGCGAGGATCGCGACGCCGAGGGCCAACAGGGTTCGCAACACGAGCGGCGCGCCCCGCCGGCGCGCGGAGATCCCGCGGTGCTGGCGAACGCGCCGGCGATCGGGTGCGGTGGCCTTGACCGGCTGGGTGGGCCGCCCCGTGGACGAGGGCCGGGGGCGGACGTGCGAGGCGCGACGGCTCGTCATTCGCGGCCTATCGTCGCATGCCCGGTGTACGCTGGGTGTCGGTCCGGTGGTTGAAATCCACCGTTGGAGTGGGGGAGTCCTTGCAACCAGGAGGTCCCAAGCCGAGTCGCGGGGCCCGCGCCGCCGGGCGTCCGCCCTTCGGACTGGGCCCGATCGCGCGCGTCTCGACGGTCCACGCGCCCGAGGCACCGGCGCAGCCGGAGCCGTATGCCCCGGCGCAGCCCGGGCGGCCGCCGGATCGTCGTTTCGGCGTCATCGGCGGCGGCTACGCGCCGGGTGCCCGGCTCGACCCGGCCCGCACGCGGGCGTTCGGGCTGCCGAACCTGCGTCGGAACGTGTGCCCGCACTTCTACGTGACCGGCTCTCGGGGCGCGCTGCCGATCCACGCCCCGCACCTGCTCAAGGGCATCGTCCGCCAGGACAGCGTCGTCTCTCGCTGCCAGCTTCGCGGCGGCGTGCACCTCGAGCAGAGCTACGTCAACGACGTGTGCCTCTCGCCCCGCTTCAACCAGTGCGTCTTCTACGAGGAGGAGCTGAGCGGCCATTGAGCCGGCCGGGTCCGGTCGGGGTCGCCGAGGCCGCCGCGTATCACGACGCCGTCCGGGCGCTGACCGAGCGCGGGCGGTTCGGGATCCGTCTGGGCCTGGCTCGGACACGCGCGCTCCTCAAGGCATTCGGCGATCCGCAGCTCGAGCTGCGGGGTGCGCTCGTCGGCGGCACGAATGGCAAGGGCAGCGTCCTGGCCCTCGCCGGAGCCGCGCTGCGTGCAGCCGGGACCCGGGTCGGGACGACCCCCAAGCCGCACCTCGTCAGCTACCGCGAGCGGCTGGAGATCGACGGCCGGCCGATCGACCCGGTGACGTTCGCGCGGCTCGTTCGGGAGGTCGTGGCCGCAGCTGGTGGTGTCGAGCGTCGACACGGGCCGCCGACGGAGTTCGAGCTGCTCACGGCCATGCTCTTCCGCTGGTTCGCCGAGGAGCGGGTCGAGGTCGCGCTCGTCGAGGTCGGCCTGGGCGGGCGGCTCGACGCCACGCACGCCTGGGACGGCGGCGTCGCGGCGATCACGAACGTCGCCCTCGACCACATGGCCTGGCTCGGCGACACGATCCCGGCGATCGCGCGCGAGAAGGCGGCGATCATCGAGCGCGGCGATCGGGCCGTGACGGGTGCGACGGGCGACGCGCTCGCGGTCATCCGCCGTCGAGCGAGGCGCGTTGGGGCACCGCTGCTCGAGGTCAGCGCGGCGCCGCTCGTGGGCTGGGACCGCGATGGCATCGACGTCGAGCTCCCTGCCCTCGGTTCGACGCGAATCTCGCTCCGCGGCCGGCACCAGGCCGAGAACGCGGCCGTCGCCGACGCCCTGCTCGACCAGCTCGCCGCGGCGGGCATCGCTTCGGTGGACGCCGCGGCCCGTCGCCGAGGCTATGCGAGCGCGACGTGGCCCGGCCGGCTCGAGCTCCTCGACGTCCTCGGCCGCGAGGTCCTGCTCGACGGCGCACACAATCCCGCCGGCGCGGCGGCCCTCGCCACCGCCCTCGACGACCTGCGCCCGTACCTGCTCGGCGGCGCCGAGCCGGGCCCGCCGGCGATGACCCTCGTCCACGCATCGATGGCCGACAAGGATGTCGATGGGATCATCCACGCCCTCGACGGGGCGGCCGCGCTGGAGAGCGCGCGTATCATCGCGACCCAGGTCCCGGGCGAGCGTGCCCTGCCCGCCGCGGAGCTCGCAAGGCGCTGGGGAGTCGTCCGTCCGGACGGCCGAGTGGATGCGGTCCCCGACGTCGGCGAGGCGCTCGGACGGGCCGTCGACGATGCGGCGGGCACGATCGTCGTCGCCGGCTCGCTGTACCTCGTCGGCGAGGCGCGGCGCCGATGGCTGGACGACCCGCGGACGCGCGATCCGGAGGTGCCGGCGACATGACCCGCGAGCGATCGGTCCCGCAGGAAGACTCGGCGAGCGTGATGCCCGCGCGGCCCGAGCTGGGCGGCGCGAGCGCAACGCCATCGTTCACCCTGCCCGTGGGCGCGCCCGACGGCATGCCGGCGGGGCTCGGCGAGACCCGGATCGGGCCGCGCACGTTCCGGTGGAGCGAGCGGACGTTCGTGATGGGCATCGTCAACGTCACGCCGGACTCGTTCTCCGGCGACGGCCTGCTCAGCGGGTCCAACGGCGATGGCGCCGCGAACGGGGTGGCCGCGGCAGTCCAGCAGGCGCGGGAGATGGCGGCCGATGGGGCGGACCTCCTCGACATCGGCGGCGAGTCGACGCGGCCGGGTCATGCCGAGGTCGGCGCCGACGAGGAAGTCCGGCGCGTGGTGCCGGTCGTGCGCGCAATCCACGAGGCGCTACCGGAGATGCCGCTGACGGTCGATACGACGAAGCCCGGCGTGGCGGCGGCCGCGCTGGACGCGGGCGCCGGCGCGATCAACGACGTCTGGGGCGTGGCCCGCGACGATGCCCTGGCACGCCTCGCCGGCGAGCGTCGCGTGCCGATCGTGCTGATGCACAACCGGGCTGAGCCGCGCTACGCGAACCTCCTACCCGAGATCCTCGCCGATCTCCAGGGCGCCCTCGAGCGCGCGCTCGTCGCCGGCGTCAGCTGGACGAACCTGCTCGTCGATCCGGGCTTCGGCTTCGGCAAGACACCCGACCAGAACCTCGCCCTGCTCCGCGAGCTCGGCAGCCTGCGTCTCCTGGGCCGCCCGATCGTCCTCGGCACGTCGCGGAAGTCGACCCTCGGCAAGGTGCTCGACCTGCCCGCCGACGAGCGGCTCGAGGCAACGCTCGCGACCACGGCGCTCGCCGTCGCGGCGGGGGTCGACATCGTCCGGGTCCATGACGTGCGGGCAAACGTCCGGGCCGCACGCATCGCCGACGCCGTGGTCCGCGGCGACTCCCGATGAGCGACCGCGTCGTGCTGGCCGGCCTGGAGTTCCTCGCCCGGCACGGGGTGAACGACTGGGAGAAGGTCGAGCCGCAGCGATTCGAGGTCGATCTGGAGCTGGCGCTCGACGTGCACCCGGCGGCGCTCGCGGACGACCTGGCGAAATCGGTCGACTACCGCGGCGTGTACGACACGACCCGCCGCGTGGTCGAGGACAACACGTTCGATCTCATCGAGACGCTGGCCGAGGCGATCGCCCGCGAGGTGCTCGGCGCCAATGCTGCGGTCGAGGAGGTGACGGTGCGGGTCCGCAAGCCCGACGTCGAGCTCGGCGGCCCCATCGCGTATGCCGGCGTCGAGATCCGTCGCCGGCGCGAGGGCGGAGGCTAGAGGCCCTCCGGCCGCGTCCCGAGGGTCACGCTGATCTCGATCTGCGCGGTCCCGCGCAGGACCGTCAGCTTCACCGCCTGGCCGGGCGCGTAGCTGGTCAACATCGCGTCGAGCGGGTGCTCCGAATCGACCGTCTGTCCCTCGATCGCGAGGACGATATCGCCGGCCTTGAGGCCCGCCTTCTCGGCCGGGCTGCCAGGGTTGATGGCGGGCAGAGTGGCGCCCGATGCGTCGGTCTGCGGCTCGATCAGTGCCCCGTGGTCGACCGTCAGGTTGTTGTCTTTCTTGACCTTCAGGTCGATCTGGACGTAGCGGATCCCGACGTACGGCCGGGCCAGCTTCTCGCCGGCGAGCGCCTGGGCCATGATCGGGCGGGCGATGTCGATCGGGATGGCGAAGCCGATGCCGTTGGAGTTCGCCTCGACCGCGGTGTTGATGCCGATGACCTGGCCCGCCGCGTCGAGGAGCGGGCCGCCGCTGTTACCGGGGTTGATGGCGGCGTCGGTCTGGATGAGGTTGGTGAGGTGCACCCCGGCCTCGACGTCGATGCTGCGCCCGGTCGCCGAGATGATCCCGGTGGTGACCGTGCTGGTGTACGTCCCGAGCGGCGAGCCGATCGCGATCGCCAATTGGCCGACCTTGATGTCGGCGGACCGGCCCATCGGCGCCGAGGGCAGCCCGGCCGCGTCGACCTTGACGATCGCGAGGTCGGTCAGCGTGTCGATGCCGTAGACCGTGCCCTTGAACTCGCGGCCGTCCTTGAGCTCGACCGTGAGCTCCGAGGCGATGGCGCCGTCCTGGGTTCGCACGACGTGCCGGTTGGTCAGGATCCAGCCCGCCGGGTCGTAGATCACGCCCGAGCCGACGCCGCGGTCCGGGATCGTGCCGCCGAGCGGGCCGGTCGTCGTGCCGATCGCGGTGATGCGGACGACAGCGGGGCTGACGCTGGCCGCCGCGGTCACCACCGCCGACGAATCGTCGATGGCGATCGGATTGGGGGTCTGTCCGGCGGCCAGGCTGCCCGAGCCCGGTCCCGCCGGTCGATCGAGCGCCCCGGTGCCCTCGAGGACGATGACCGTGCCGCCGGAGGCCAGCACCGCCGACAGCAGTGCCGCGCCGAGGATCCGCCAGAGCCCGTCTAGGCCGTTCCTGCGGCTCGCGGTCACGGTTGGCGTTGACGGCGTCACGGGCTCCGTGGGCGCCACCGATGCGGGGGCGGTCTCGCTCGGGTCGAGCCAGGCCGATCGCGTCCACTCGGGCCGAGGCTCCGGCGGGGGTGAATAGGCGACGGTTTCGCCCTGCGGTGCTGGTGTCTCCGCCTCGAGCGCGTCGTCACGCGGCTCGGGGGGACGCGGCTGCTCGGTCATGTGCTCCTAGGGTGCCGGCTCCGGGTTCAGGTTCTGGGCTTGTGCCGGTGAAGTTTCCGCCACGCGCTGAGAATCCGATGAGGACGGCGGTCGCGGGATCGCCGGGAGCGTGACCCGGAATGTCGTCCCCGCCCCCAGCCGGCTCTCGACGGTCACCGAGCCGCCGTGCATCTCGACGATGCTGCGCACGATGGCCAGGCCCAGCCCGCTGCCGCTGCCGCGCGCCTCGCTGGCGCCCGAGCCGCGGAAGAACCGGTCGAAGATCCGGGGCAGCTCGGCGGGGTCGATGCCCACGCCCGTGTCGGTGACGGTGATCGTCGCGCCGCCCTCGGCGTCGCCGCGGACCTGTACACCGACCCGCCCGCCGCGAGGCGTGAACTTGATCGCATTGCCCACGAGGTTCGCGACGACCTGGCCGATGCGGACCGGATCGTGCCGGATCTGGATCGGTGACTCGGGCCGCTCCATCGTCAGCTCGACGCCGCGCCGGCGCGCCGTCGCGGCGGACTGCTCCACAGCCTGCTCCACCGCGGAGCGGAGGTCGTCGGGCCGCAGGTCGAGCAGGACCAGGCCGGAGTCGAGCTTGGAGAGCTCGAGCAGGTTCTGGGCGAGCCAGTCCAGGCGCTCCAGCTGCGCGCGACTCGACTCGAGGAACTCCGCCCGCGTCGACGGGTCATCTGCCGCGCCCTCCACGAGCAGCTCGTTGAACGTTCGCACCGCGGCGATCGGCGTGCGCAGCTCGTGCGAGACGTCGGCGAGGAACTCCCGGCTCCGGTCGCGGTCGCTGCGGATGATCTCGATGCTCTGCTGCAGCCGCTCGGCCATCGCGTTGAACTGCAGGCCAAGCTCCGACAGCTCGACCGGCCCGTCCTCGATCGCGTCGGATGGCACGCGCCTCGCGAAGTCGCCGTCGGCCAGGTCGCGGCTCGCCTCGGTGAGCCGGCGCAGCGGCGTCGTGATCCGCCGTGTGAGCATGGCCGCGACCACCACCGCGATCGCGAGCGCGATGAGGCCGATGATCGCGAGCAGCCCGGTGACGTTCGAGATCGCGGCTGCGCGGTACGTGTATGGGTTGAGCAGCGTCACCTCGACCGCGTAGGGCACGATCGCGGAGCTCACCTCGACCACGACCGGCGAGCTGGTCATCCGCTCGCGGAACTGGTTCGGTGCGGCCTGGGCCTGCTCCGAGGCGGCGAACGCGCCGTTCGCTGCCGGCTGGAACGCGTCCCCGTCCAACCTCCCGAGGCGGACCTGCACATCCGCCTGGGCAAGGCGATCGGCGATGATCCGCTGCTGCCGGTCGAGCCCCAGCTCGAAGGCCACGGTCGGATCGACCTGGCCGTCGGCCGACACCACCGGCCGCCCGGCGCGGACCGACGGGGCGCTCTCGGCGACGAGGATCACGTACTGCGCGACGCCGCGGGCCCGCGCCGCGAGGTCGTCGGCCTGCTGCTGGTCGAAGTACGCGCCGAGCCGGTTGACGACCAGCAGCCCGACGAGCCCGAGCGTCATCGCCACCACGGCGACGAACGCCAGGGTCAGCCGGCCCTGGAACGTCCGGGGCGCGAGGCGGTCAACGCTCGGCGAATGCGTACCCGACACCGCGAATGGTCTGGACGAACACGGGTTGTGCGGGGTCATCCTCGAGCTTGTCGCGCAGGTGGCTCACGTGGACGTTGATCGTCTTCTCGTCCTGGTCGAGCGCTTCGTAGTCGCGCAGCAGGTCGAGCAGCTCGGCGCGCGTGTACACCCGGCCGGGCTTGCTGGCGAGGTGGCGCAGGATCTCGAACTCGGTCGGGGTCAGCGAGATCCGTCGGTCGCCGCGCTGCACCCGCCGCCGATCGAGGTCGATGAGCAGGTCGCGATGGCGGATCACTCGGCCCCCGACGGCGTCGGCGAGATCACCGTACGCTCGCCGGAGCAGCGCCTTGATGCGGCTCATGAGCTCGCGCAGCCCGAACGGCTTGGTCAGGTAGTCGTCCGCGCCGAGCTCGAGGCCGATCACCTTGTCGACCTCTTCGTCGCGGGCGGTGAGCATGAGGACCGGCGACTTCGTGCCGGCCGCGCGCAGCCGCCGGAGCACCTCGAAGCCGTCCATGCCCGGCAGGCGGACGTCGAGCAGGACGAGGTCCGGCGCGGTCTTCGTCGCGAGATCGAGACCATCCTCGCCGGACCGGGCAAGGGTCACCTCGTAGCCCTCCTGCTGGAGGGCGTACTGGATTCCGCGAGCGACCGCGTGCTCGTCCTCGACGATCAGGATCGTAGCGGCCATAGGGCGCTCATGGTAGGGTTACGCGCCCGATCGATCCTTCCGGAGGCCTGTTCCGCATGTCCGCCGCTCCCGCTCGACCGAAGCTCGCCGCCGCGCGACGTGCGATCACCGGCAAGAAGGTCGCCTACCTGCGCCGTGACGGCCGGCTGCCGGCTGTCGTCTTCGGCCGCGGCCTGAGCTCGGACAGCGTCTCGCTCGACACGCATGAGTTCGAGTCCCTGCGGCGGCAAGCCGGGCCGAACACGCTGATCGACCTCTCGGTCGACGGCGGCACCTCCGCGCCCGTGCTGGTCCATGGCGTCCAGGTCCATCGGGTGACTCGCAAGCCCCTTCACGTGGACCTGTACGTCGTGCGCATGACCGAGGAGCTGACGGTCGACGTCGCCCTCGTCTCCGAGGGCGTGTCCGAAGCAGTCGAGAACGGCGGGGGCACGCTGCTTCACGTCATCGACCACGTTCGCGTCCGGGCGCTGCCCGATCACCTGCCGGAGGCGATCCACTACTCCATCGAATCGCTCGAGACATTCGACGACGCGATCCACGTGAGCGACCTCGTGATCCCGTCCGACGCGACGTTGCTGACCGACCCATCCGAGGTCGTCGCCAAGGTGCTCCCGCCGCGCGTCGAGGAGGAGCCGGAGGTCGCCGAGGCCGTCGAGGGCGAGGAAGGTGCCGAGGGCGAGGAAGGTGCCGAGGCCGCCGAGGGCGAGACGCCCGCAGCCGAGTCCGACACCGACGACGAGGGCTGAGCCTCAGCTCGAGGCGTGGCCCAGCGCATAGATCACCGGCAGGCGCAGCGTCAGCTGGTCCGGCGGCAGCCGCGCCAATCCGTCGAGGATCTCGCTCTCGATGTCACGCCGCTCGTCCGGCTCGAGCTCGGCGAAGAGCGACTCCTCGTCGAACTGGGTGAGGAAGGCGAGGTAGCCCGCCGCATCCCAGGTGTGCGCGACCTCTGCCGTATACGCCGTCACGTCGTGAAAGCCGGCGCGGCGCATCGACTGGGCCGCTGAGGCCGGCGAGGCCACGTCCCCGGGCCGTGCGTCCGGCTCGGGTGGGTCGAAGCCGGCCGCGTCGAGCACCTCGTTGGCGATCCGGTCCGGCGCGTACGCCCGCTCGGTTCGCTGCCAGGTGACCCACGCGAACATGCCATCGGGCCGGAGGACGCGGTTGATCTCGCGGAGGGCCGCCAGTCGACTGGGCACGAGCTGGAGCACGAACGAGGACACGGCCAGGTCATACGAGCCGTCATCGAAGGGCATGCGGTCGGCGGGCGCGACCTCCGTCGCGTAGCGGCCGGCGAGACCGGCCAGGCGCTCCGTCGCGTGGTCGCGCGCCACCGCGAGCATCCCCCCCGAGGGGTCGATGCCGGTGACCCGCAGGGCCGGCCAGCGCTCGAGCGCGGCGATCGCCAGCGTCCCGGTGCCGCTCCCGACGTCGAGCACGTGCGGCGTGCGGGTGCGTGCCAGCGCGGCCTCGATCGCCGGCGCCGCGAGATCGAGGACCCGCTCAGCCCCCGGCCGGATCACCGGGCCCCACCAGCGGGCGTAGCCCTCGGCCATGCGGTCGTACCGGCTCTCGCCCTCGTCCTCCGGCTCGGTCGCGTCCTGCAGGCTCACGCGACGATGCTAGGGCCCGGGGCGGCGTCGAATGCCTCGAGCAGCGACCAGAACGCGACCTGCGCCGGTGACCGCCCGTCGCCGTCGAGGCGACGCAGGGCCGCGATGCGGCGTTCGATCCGCGGCGTCCCGATCAGCACGACCCGGCGCAGCGACCCGCTGCGGAGCTCGCCTGCCACAGCCGTCATCGGCAGCAGCGCGACCCCGAGCCCGGCGAGGACCATCTGCTTCGCCGCATCGATGTGATCCAGCTCGAGCACACCGCGCGGCGGCGGACCCGCGGTGCGGAACAGCGCATTCGTCAGGTCGTAGTACGACGACGTCCGATCGAACAGGATCAGGCGGGCGTCGCGCACCCGATCGATGTTGATCCGGCGGTGCCGTGCAAGCGGATGTCCCGGCTCGACCACCAGGACCAGCTCGTCCTCGTACAGGTCCATGGTCTCGAGGGCCGGGTGATGGAGCTCGCGCGCGAGCCCAACCTGGACGTCGCCCCGCACGACCATGTCGAGGATCTGCTCGGAATGGCCGGTACGGACGCTCAACCGCACCGCCGGGTGCTCTGCCTCGAAGCGCACGAGCAGCTGCGGGAGCACGTAGGTCGAGATCGCCGGCGCCGCACCGAGCACGAGCTCGTCGGCCAGGGGCAGGCGCTCGATGGCGCTCGACCCGTCCTGCAGCGCCCGCACGGCGCGATCGGCGTAGGGCAGGAAGGTCCGCCCCGCCTCGGTGAGGACCATGCCCCGGCGGCCGCGGCGGAAGAGCGGGCTGCCGACGGGTGATGAACAGCGCCTCCGCGGCGCGGCTCAGGTTCGCCCGCCGCGCAACCTCCAGGAAGCCCTCGACCTGTGCCAGCTGCATGTGCCCCGGTGAGCCCGTCCTTGCGTGCGCCTCGCCGAATGGCGATGTCGCGCTTGATCATAAGCCACATTGATGGCTCCAATCACGTAGTTCGATTGGACGTGATGGCTGCGGCGATGGGAGGCTGGTGCCAGGAGGTGCGGCATGACTGGTCAGCTCCCGACCCGAATCACGATCGAGCTCCATCCCGGCGACGGCGCGGGCGGCTGGACCGCGCGAACCGCCGTCGTCGACAGCGGGCTGGCGACGCCGGCGCCGCATGCCGCCGAGCCCCGCGAGGAGGCGCCGGTCCCGGCCGCCTATGAGCCGGCGCCGTGCACCTGTCTCGAGGATGGCGGCTGCGACGCCGACCACGCGAACGACTGATGGCCGCCGTCGCGGCGCCGACCGAGCTGGCCCCATCCCCGCTGCTGCCCGAGGGCTTCGGCGTGCCGCCGTCGCGCTGGATCCACCCGGCGACGCGCTTCCGCGAGCTGCTGCGCACCGAGCCGTACCTGTTCGGGCCAGGCGTCTACGACCCGATGGGCGCCCAGCTGGTCATGTACCACCGGTTCAAGGCTGTCTACTTCAGCGGCTATTCGTTCGCGATCGGTCATCTCGGCACGACCGACATGGACCTGTACAGCGGTCCGGAGATTGCCGACGGCGCCCGGCGGGCCGTCAGCGCGCTGCGCAAGTTCCAGCTGACGATGGCCGTCGGCGACCCCGCGAAGGGCGTCGAGCCGCGGATCCTGGACATCCCGCCCGTGGTCGTCGACATGGACGCCGGATACGGCAACATCTTCAACGTCCAGCGCCAGACGGAGCTCCTCGTGACCGCCGGCGTCGCGGCGGCGCACCTCGAGGACCAGGTCCTGCCGAAGCGCTGCGGCCACATCGGCGGCAAGGCGCTCGTGCCGGCGACCGAGATGAACGGCAAGCTGCGCATGATGCGGGCCGTCGCCGATGACCTCGGGCGCGACGACTTCACGGTGATCGCGCGGACCGACGGTCTGTCGGCGATCGACGCCCCTGAGCCGGCACGCGGCCTCGAGCTGGCCATCGACCGCGCCTGCCGCTACCTCGAGACGGGCATCCCCGACCTGGTCTGGTGCGAGTTTCCGACCTCCGATCGCGGGCCGGTCGAGACGTTCGCGGATCAGGTGCGTCGCCGCTACCCCGAGGCGAGCTTCGCCTTCAACTGGTCGTCGTCGTTCAAGTGGTACCTGGATCCCGACCCGCTCACGTTCGCGGAGCTCGGCGACCTCGGCTTCAAGTTCATCTTCATCACCCTGGGCGGCCAGCACGCGGCCGGGCACGGCCTGTCGACGCTGCTCGCCGCGATGGCCGAGCGCCAGGAGCAGGGCTACATCGAGCTCCAGCGCCGCGAGTTCGAGCCCGGCGCGGACGTCCCCACCCGCTCACACCACGAATTCAGTGGCGTGCCCTACCACCACCTCGTGGGCAAGGCCTACGACGCAGCCCGCCTCGGCCGCGAGTTCGTCGAAGCGCTGCCCGAGGAGAAGGTCGTCTAGGGCGATGGGCCCGCGATCCCACGTGTACAGGGCACAAGGCCTGAGCGACGCCGGGCCCCGATCGTCTCGGGACCCGGCGCGCGAGGCGGCGCAGGCGGAGGGAGCGCCGAGCTGGCTCAATGGGTGACGCTGACCAGCGAGATGTTCTCGCGGCCGGCGCTGACGGCGAGCTCCCTGATGAGCCCGGTGCCCGGCGCGTAGAACTTGTGGTCGCTGCCCGACTCGATGCACGAGAACTCCTTGGTCTCGAGCACGTTGTCGTACGAGCCGGCCGGCACGGTGATGTGCTTGCCCCGGCTCAGGATGGTGGCCATGTCGACGGCGACACCGGGCGCGTACTCCTGGCGATACGTGTCGCCCGCCGAGGGTTGCGCCTCCATGAGGATGCCCGGCAGGTTGTCGCCCACGCCGGCCTCCCACGAGCCGAACTTCGTGATCACGGTGCCGTCCGGGGCGTATTCCGTCGTGTCCTCACCGAAGTACCAGACATTCCCGGCATCGTCCTGGGCGTACCAATCGAAGGTGTCCTCGGCGAGGATCCCGTTCGAGTACGCGGTGTCGCGAACCACGCGTACCGGGACGCCCATGATCGTCCGCGAAGTCGAGGTGACCGTCATCACGTCCCGAAGCGGGGCGCCGTCCTTCTCACCCTCGTAGGTGAACGTCGTCCCGGGCACGAGCGGGAAGAGCGGGTTGTCGATCGCGTTGGCGCGCCCGCGCGAGTCGGTGAAGTCCGCCGTCCGGATCGTCGGCGCGTACGGCGTGTTGCACGCGCCGCCGTTCACGGCCAGGACCCCGGCGGGCGCTGCGGCGGCACCGGCGATCAGGAACGCGGCGCCGATTGCGGCAATGGCGCGGCTGGCGTGACGCAGGGGATGGCTGGATTGGCTCATCGGTGGCCTCCGTATTGGCTTGGCTAGACCGATCCTGCTCGCCAGGCCCTGAGAGGAGGGTGAACCGAAGATGAGAGCGGCATCTACGCCGGCAAGGTCATCTCCACGACGGCACCGCCGCCCCCCGGTCGGTTCGCGGCCTCCACGGCGCCGCCGTGCGCCCTCGCGACGGCGCGGACGATCGTGAGGCCGAGTCCGACGCCTCCGTCGGATCGTGTGCGGCCCGCGTCCGCGCGGGCGAACGGCTCGAAGGCCCGACCCAGGAAGTCATCCGGAAAGCCGGGGCCCGCATCGGCCACCGCCAGGTGGATCGACGCGGCATCGCGTGCGGCCCGCACCGTGACCGTCCCACCGCGACGGGTCTGCCGGAGTGCGTTGTCGACGAGGTTGTCGAGCGCCTGGCCGACCCGATCCGGATCGACCGAGGCGCGGAGGCCCGGTTCGACCTCCGATTCAAGGGCGACGCCCGCCCCCGACGCGCGGCCGGCGAACCGGCCGAGGGATTCCGCGACGAGCTGCTCGACGTTGACGTCTCGCGGATGGACCGGCAACGTGCCCCGATCCGCCCGCGCCAGGACGAGGAGGTCCGCCGCCAGCCGCGTCATCCGGTCGGTTTCCTCGAGTGCGCTGCGCAGCGCATCGATGAGCTCCGGCTCGGTTCGGGCCCGACGCAGCGCGAGGTCGAGCTCGGCCTTGAGATTCGCGAGCGGGGTGCGGAGCTCGTGGCTGGCGTCATCGACCAGGCGTCGCTCCCGTTCGACCGTGACCTGGAGGCGTTCGAGCATCCGATTCAGGCTCTTGCCGAGTGCGGCGAGCTCATCGTGCGTCGCCGGAACAGGCAGGCGCCGGTCGAGGTCGGTCTCGGAGATCGCTTCGGCCTCGAGGCGCATCCGGTCGACAGGCCGCATCGCCGCCGTCCCGACGAGCCAGCCCGTCGCGAGGGCGAGGAGCACCGCGACCGGCAGGGCGATGGCCAGCTCGACCCGAAGGGCATCGAGCGTCGCTCGCTCGTCGTCGAAGGCGACGCCGGTGATGATGACCCGCCCACCCGCTGCCGGCGTCGCGAGCAGCCGGATCGCCGCCGGACCCTCCTCGCTCGGGACGGCGCGCTCGAACGACAGTGGCGCTCCAAGGCCGGTGATCGAGCCGGCGTCGAGCAGGCCGGTCGCTGGAAACTCCGGGGTCGCCGCGACGATCGAGCCGTCGGGCGCCTGGATCGCGGCGAGGACGTCGCCGATGTCCGAGCTCGCGAGTGGCAGCGCGGACCCGCTCGGCGGGTTGTCGAGAAGGTCCTGAGCGCGTTCGGTCAGCCCGTCGGTGACGGAAGCGACGAGGTCGGCCTCGAGGCGCAGGTACACGAGCGCCCCGAGACCGCTCACGAGCGCCGCGACCAGGACGGCCGAGACGAGCGCGAGCCTAAGCCTGATGGGCAGCGTCATCGCTGGGCTCCGGTCGGAGCCGGTACCCCGAGCCGCGCACGGTCTCGATGGAGCTCCGGCCGAACGGCCGATCGATCTTCTCGCGGAGATACCGGATGTACACATCGACGACGTTCGAATCGCCGTCGTACGCGAAATCCCAGACGTGCTCGAGGATCCGGGAACGGGTGAGCACCTCGTCCGGGCGCTGCATGAGCAGCTCGAGCAGGGCGAACTCACGGGCCGTCAGCTCGACGCGCGTGCTCCCGCGGAGGACGGTTCGGGTGGCCGGATCGAGCGCCAGGTTCCCGACTCGGAGCACAGGCGGCCGCTCTGACGGGCCGCGACGCGCGAGCGCCCGCAGGCGCGCGAACAGCTCGCTGAACGCGAACGGCTTCGTGAGGTAGTCATCCGCGCCGGCGTCGAGGCCCGCCACCCGATCGGGCACGGCGTCCCGAGCAGTGAGCATGAGCACGGGCACCCGAAGGCCCCGTTCGCGGAGCTGCCGGCACACGTCGATCCCGGGGACATCCGGCAGCATGAGGTCGAGGAGTACGGCGTCGTAGGGGTTCTCCGCGGCGGCCCACAGGCCGTCCGTGCCGTTCGCGGCGACGTCGACCGCGTAACCCTCCTCGACGAGGCCACGCCGGAGCAGCCCCGCCATCTTCGGCTCGTCCTCGACGACCAGGATACGCATCGGTCACCCCTGCACGGGCGGAGCCTGATGCGTCGATGATGAGACCAGGATGAGCGGGCTGCGCGCTCAAGCGTGGTCAGGCGTGCCGGCGGGCCTTGGCCCCCTGTTTCCCGAGCGCCGTCCGGGTCGCCTTCGGCAGATGGGCGATGGTCCGCTGCTCTTTCGCGGCAGCGGTGGCCTTCTTGATGTTCTCGCGCGCCGCAGTGCGCTGCTTCTCGGTCGCCATGGGATCAGCTCTTCTTCTTCCCGCCGGGCTTGCTCGCCCACTTCTCGAGCTCACTCTCACTCATCCCGGTCCGCGTCTTCTTGCCTTCGCGCTTGCGCTCCAGCTCGGCGCCCATGAACCGTCGCTGCTTCTCGGTCTTGGCTGGCATGGCCTGACCTCCTTTGCCGACACCCTGCCCCGAGGCGCCTCACGCCGGCATTGCGGAGCGGGTCGTGCACCTCGCCGTTGTCCAACACTCGGGTCGGCTACCGTGGCGGCGTGCGCCTCCCCTTCGATCCGCCGATCGCGCCCATGCTCGCCAAGCCGGCAGATGCGCTGCCCGAGGGGGACGGCTGGCTGTTCGAGCCGAAGTGGGACGGCTTTCGCGCCCTCGTCTTCCGCGATGGCGACGAGACGCTCATCCAGTCGCGCGACCTGAAGCCGCTCGACCGGTACTTCCCGGAGCTCGGCGAGCCCCTCCGGGCCTCGCTTCCGCCGCGCTGCGTCGTCGACGGGGAAGTCGTAATCGCGGGCGGCGGCGGGCTGGAGTTCGAGGCGCTTCTCCTGCGCATCCACCCGGCCGCCTCGCGGGTGCGGATGCTGGCCGAGCAATCGCCGGCGTCGTACGTGGCCTGGGACCTGCTCGCCCTCGACGACGCCGACCTTCGCAGCGTTGCCCAGGGCGAGCGACGGACGCGCCTCGAGGCCGCCCTGTCGGGCATGGCGACGCCACCGGTCCACCTCACCCCGGCGACGACCGATCGCGCGCTCGCCGTCGACTGGTTCGACCGCTTCGAGGGCGCCGGGCTCGACGGCGTGATCGCCAAGCGGCTCGATGGGACCTACCAGCCCGGCAAGCGGGCGATGATCAAGGTCAAGCACCAGCGCACCGCGGATTGCGCTGTCGCCGGGTTCCGGTGGCACAAGAACGGGCCGGGAACGCACGTCGGCTCGTTGCTGCTTGGCCTCTTCGACGACGCCGGGAAGCTGCACCACGTCGGCGTCACGTCGTCGTTCTCGTGGGATCGCCGGGCCGCGCTCGCGAAGGAGCTCGAGCCCTTGCGCGAGAACGCGCTCGAAGGCCATCCCTGGGGTGAATGGGCGGAATGGGCGGCGTTGGGCGCGGCGGACGCGTCGGGCCAGCGGCTGCCAGGGGCCACGTCACGCTGGAACCGGGGCAAGGACCTGTCGTGGGAGCCGCTCCGCGTCGAGCGGGTCGCGGAGGTGGCCTACGATCACCTGCAGGGCGATCGATTCCGGCACGGGACGACCTTCGTCCGCTGGCGCCCCGACAAACAGCCCGAGGCGTGCCGCTACGATCAGCTCGAGGAAACCGCGGCGTACGAGCTCGCGAAGATCTTCGGGAGCTCGACGAGCCAGCGAACGGGAGGGTAGGGACATGACGGACGAGCGACCGCCGGAGGGCGCGCCGGAGTCGAGCGCGGACACCACGGACACCGCGGACACCGCGGTTGACGCGGCGAGCCAGGCGAGCGATCCGAGCCCGACGATACCCGCCTACACGCCGCCTGCGTACACGCCTCCACCCGTTCCGCCGCCGGCGATGCCCCAGCCGGCGATGGCCCAGCCGGCCGTCGCGTGGTCGGCACCGCCTGCCGTCGCTGTCGCCGGCAAGCGAACGACCCTGGCCATGGCCGCCGGGATCCTGTTGCTCATCGGCGGGATCGGGGGAATCCTCCTCGGCCTGCTCATCGCGGTCGTGGGCGGCACGGTCATCAGCAACCTGAACTTCGACCAGTACGGCTATTTCCCCGAGCTCAGGGGGGCGGACCCGGGCGCGGTTGCGGGCGGGGTCGTCGTGTTCGTCGGCGCCATCATCGCCGCCTACAGCGTCGCGTACCTGCTGGCGGGCATCGGCGTGCTGCGAACCAGCAACTGGGCCCGGGTGCTCGGCATCGTCGTGGGGATCATCAGTGGCCTGATCTGGCTATCGGGCGTCAGCAGCGCCAGGCAGATCCCCAACGCGAGTGGCGCGGCCGGCCTCGGTGTCTTCTCGATCGTGATGCTTTTGGCTCACGCCTACATCGTGGTGGTGCTGCTCTTCTTCTGGCGGACCAGGGCCTCGACCGCCTAGCCGCTCCGTCGGGTGCGCGGCGCGCGCTCCAACTGGCCCGAGCGGTCCGGGAAGGCATATTCGGCCCACGGGTCGTAGTCCGGGTCGAGGGGCTCCTGGGCCGGGCGCTCAGCCTCGGGCACGTGGGTGAGATTCACGCGGACGCGGTACCACAGCGAGGACCGGCCGCGCATGCCGTCGACCAGCACGTCCGGCTCCTCGAGCGCCGCGGCGGCCTTCGCATGGCGGGCCTTCCAGCGATCGAGGCCCGCGAGCGCCTCGGCTTTCGTCCTGGCCCGTGAGATCTCGATGACCGGGACGTTCGAGCGTCGGCGACCTGTGGGCGTCGGTCGCGTCCCGCCGCCGGCCTCCCGCTCGGCCTGGCGCCGCTCCAGCTCGGCGGCAAACCGGCGCTCCATCGCCGCGCGGTTCTTCTCGCGCTCCGCCGCGGCCTCGGGCGTGGCGTAGTCCTCGGTCGGCCGGCGCTGGCGTGACGGCTGCACTCGCGGCGGCTCGCCCTCCTGCTTGCGGTAGTTCGGCGGCCACGGCGCGTCGCCCTCGCCCTGGGCCTCGTGCCGGCGCGACAGCTCGAGGAGCGCTTCCAGCGAGCCGACCGCCTCGTCGATTCCTGCCCCCGGGTCGCCGATCTCGGCAAACCGGGCCGGGACGGTGGAGATCGTGAATGCCTCGGCCTCGCAGGTGGGCACTTCGTCCCACGACAATGGCATCGAGACCCTGGCGTCCGGGAGCGGCCGGACCGAGTACGCAGAAGCGACCGTCCTGTCCTTCGCATTCTGGTTGTAGTCGAGGAACACGCCGTGGCGCTCCTCCTTCCACCACTTCGAGGTGGCGATGGCCGGAGCGCGTCGCTCGACGTCACGGGCGATCGCGAGCGCCGCCCGGCGCACCTCCGGATACGTCCAGCGCCGCTCGATCCGGACGTTGATGTGGATCCCGCGCGACCCTGATGTCTTCGGCCAGCCCACCAACCCGACCGACTCGAGCGTTTCCTTCGTCACCATGGCGACGTCGCGGATCTGCGGCCAACCCACGCCGGGCACCGGGTCGAGGTCGACGCGCAGCTCGTCGGGGTGGTCGAGGTCGTCGGCCCGGACCGGGTGCGGGTTGAGGTCGATGCAGCCGAGGTTCACGATCCAGGCGAGGCCCGCCGCGTCGTCGACGACGATCTCGTCGGCCGTACGACCCGACGGGAAGGACAGGGTCACCGTCCGCAGCCACTCGGGCCGGTTCTCGGGCGCCCGCTTCTGGAAGAAGGCCTCGCCGCCGGCGCCGTTGACGAAGCGCTTCAGGGCCATGGGCCGGCCACCGGCGCCGGCCAGCGCCCCGGGCGCGACCGCGACGTAATACCGGACGAGATCGAGCTTGGTCGCCCCGATGGCCTCGAAGAAGACCTTGCCCGGATTCGTGATCACGACCTCGCGATCCCCGAACCGGAGGACCTCCTGCTCCTTCGGCATGCCCGGATGCTAGCGTGCTGTCGATTCGCAGACGCCGTTTTCGTCGATCCCGTGCGGGCGGCGAGGTGCGCCGCCGATGGAGGTCCGATCGATGCGCTACCTGGTCCTGATCTACGACGAGGAGACGGCGAACCCATCGCCGGAGCCGCCAGACCCCGAGCTCTGGGCCAAGACGATGGGCGAGTACAACGGCTACTCGAAAATGCTCCGCGACCGCGGGGCGTACGAGGCCGGCGAGGCGCTCCAGCCGGTCACGACGGCCACGACGATCCGCGTCCGTGACGGCCAGGCGATGACCACGGACGGGCCGTTCGCCGAGACCAAGGAAGCGCTCGGCGGCTTTTACCTCATCGAGGCGCGGGACCTCGACGAGGCGCTCGAGCTCGGCGCGGCCTGCCCCGGCGCGAAGTACGGCTCGATTGAGGTCCGGCCGATCCAGGAGCTGCCGTCCGCATGACCGGGAGCGCCCAGACTCGGACCGCTTGACCGGAGCCAGCGCCGCCCACGAGCTCGTCGATCGCCTGTTCCGCGAGGAATCGGGTCGAGTGGTCGCGACGCTGATCCGCGTGCTCGGTGACTTCGACCTCGCCGAGGAGGCGGTCCAGGATGCGTTCGCCAGGGCAATCGAGGTCTGGCCGGTCCAGGGCGTGCCGCGCAATCCCGCGGCATGGATCACGACGACGGCGCGCAACGCGGCGATCGACCGGATCCGGCGCACGAGGCGGCTCATCGAGAAGACCGAGCAGCTGCGACGCGACGCAGAGGTCGAGGGGACTGCCGGGGGTGGATGGGGCGACGAGATGAGAGGGACGGACGGCATCGACGATCGACTGCGACTGATCTTCACCTGCTGCCACCCGGCGCTCGCGCCGGAGGCGCAGGTCGCGCTCACGCTGCGCACGTTGGGTGGCCTGACCACGCCGGAGATCGCCAGGGCGTTCCTCGTCCCCGAGGCGACCCTCGCGCAGCGGCTCGTGCGGGCCAAACGCAAGATCCGCGATGCCCGCATCCCGTACCGCGTGCCGCCCGCCGATGTCCTGCCGGAGCGGCTCGACGCGGTGCTGCGCGTGCTGTACCTGATCTTCAACGAGGGCTACAGCGCGACCATGGGGGACGCGCTCATCCGGCGCGAGCTCTCGGCCGAGGCCATTCGGCTGGGCCGGATCCTGGCCGAGCTGCTGCCCGACGAGCCGGAGGGCCTCGGGCTGCTGGCGCTCATGCTCCTCCACGACGCCCGCCGCGAGGCCCGCACCGGATCCGCCGGCGAGCTCGTCCTGCTCGAGGACCAGGATCGATCGCGCTGGGACGGCGACGAGATCGACGAGGGCCGAGTGCTGCTCGAGCGAGCGCTCCGGCTCGGCAGGCCCGGCGCATACCAGGTCCAGGCGGCCATCGCCGCGCTCCACGACGCGGCCGCGCAGGCGGGCGACACGGATTGGCGCCAGATCGCGGCGCTCTACGCGCGCCTGGCGCGGCTCGCGCCATCGCCGGTCGTCGAGCTGAACCGGGCCGTCGCGATCGCCATGGCGGAGGGGCCCGAGGCGGGCCTCACCCTGCTCGACGCGCTCGCCGGCGACGATCGCCTCGCGACCTATCCATATTTCCAGTCCGCCCGCGCCGATCTCCTCCGCCGTCTCGGCCGCCGTGCCGCCGCGGCGGACGCGTACCGCGCCGCGCTGGCGTTGACGTCGAACGAGGTCGAGCGGGCGTTCCTGGCGCGCCGGCTGGCCGAGGTCGAGGGTTCGTCCAGGCCGAACTGACGCGGCCACTCGCGGATGGGCTGGCTCAGCCCGCTTCGAGACCCTTTGGCGCCTCGCGCATCAACCCGATGTTGTTGCCGTCCGGATCTGCGACGAAGGCGAGCCACAGGTCGTACTCGGGGTCGCGATGCACGACCTCGGGTCGCTCGCGGACGGTCGCGCCGCGCGACTTCAGCAGGCCGAGCGTCGCGGTCACGTCGGCGACCCGGAAGTAGATCGTCGCTGCGCCGTCGTAGCCGGGCTCGGTCGGTCGCGCCAGGTACAGCCGCACGCCTGCGACGTCGAAGAAGGCGTTCCCGGGATAGCGGAACAGCAGCGGCAGGCCGAGCACGTGCTCGTAGAACTCGGCGGCGCGGTCGACATCGGACACTGGGACGAGGATCTGCATGATCGGTCCGAGCGGGCGGTCGGGTTCGGGCATGGCACCCCCTTTGCTGGCGGAGACTGTAGGCATTGGGGATCCGCCCGGGGGGCGCCGCCCGCGATCAGTCGTCCGAGACGATCCGGAAGTCGCGGGCGTCGGGATGTGCGACCCGATCGAGGTCGAGACCAGGAGGGTTGGGCGCGACTGACGCCGTCCCTCGGCTCGGGTCAGCCCGGCGGGCCGTCAGCGGAAGACGATCAGCTGCGGATCGCGCCCGGTCTCGCGGCTCGCGAACCGCGTCGTGGTCGCCGCGTTGCCCTGAATGGCGAAGGTGTACGTGCCGTTGCCGCCAATGACCTTACCTAGGTCGAGCTCGAGCCATGTCCCGAGCGTCGCGTGCGACGCCGTCGCGCGCTTCGAGATGAGCCCAGGCTTGTTCCGCCAGGTGATCCCCGTCTCGGTCCATGAGGCGCCTGCCCGGTACACGCTGATGCCGGTGCTGCTCGGGTCCGTCACCCACAACCGGAGCCGCACATCGGTCGCGGGCCCCGTCAGGCCCGAAACGTTGAACTTGAGGTAGGACCGCTCGGCGCCGAGGAACGCCCGCAGGTTCGACCTCTTGCCGTAGTTCGTGCCCGGTGAGCTCTTGCGCACGAACGCGTCGGCAATCGGCGTAACGGTGAACGAGCTGAGCACGTAGCTGGCCGTGTACGTCGAGGGCGAGGCACCCGCAATCACCGCCTGTGACCTCGAGCCGCCGTTCGACCACGCCTGGAACTTGTAGCCATGTCCGTTCAGGGTCTGGAGGACGGGCGCGGTCACGATGTTCTTCGAGCCGACGATCACGGTCCGGTCGAACGGCGCGGTGGCCTGGGCGTCGTTGAAGACGAGCTGCAACCCGGTCGGGGACGAGTGCAGGGACAGGGTCACGGTCTGCGGATCGAGCTCGACCGACGTAGACGCCTTGATCCCTCCGCTATCGGTCGCGGTCAAGGTGAGCACGAGATGCGATGGATACTCGTGGTCGGGTGCCGCGAACGACCCGCTGGCGATCCCCGGCCAGGTCTGGACGTCGTGCGGGTGGCAGGTCGACGGGCAGTGCAGGATCGTGAGGTCCCAGCTCAGCGCGGCTGCCGGCAGCGCTCCGTCCTGCGCGTCCGTCGCCGATCCGCTGAACGAGATCGGGTCACCGACCTTCCAGGTCAGCGAGGCGGAGGGGCTGGAGATCATCGGGACGGGCGGATCGTTGCCGGCGCTGATCAGCTTCGTCGCTGTCTCGCTCGCGCCGTCGATGTCGGTCACCTGCAGCCCGACGTGGACGTTCCCCGCGGCGTTGTAGGTGTGGGTCGTCGACACGCCGGTCGCGTCGTCATAGACGCCGTCGCCGTCGAGATCCCACGCATAGGTCAGTGCGAGGCCCTCGGGATCGGCGGAGCCGCTCGCGTCGAAGGTCACGTCCAGTGGCGTCGCGCCGCTCGTCGGGGTTGCGGTGAACGAGGCGGTCGGCGGCTGGTTGCCGGCGATCCAGCTGATCCGCCGGATCGTGCCGCCCACGAGGTCGACATAGAACAGGGCGCCGTTCGGGCCGATGGCCAGGTCGACGGGACTCGCCGCGGCCTCGACGAATGGCTGGCGCGCCGAGGTGTCGGGCTGTCCGTTGGAGCCCTCGGGGATGTACCAGATGCAGTTGCGGCTGTAGTCCGCGAAGAAGAGCGCCCCGTTGAACGAGGACGGGAACATGCCCCCTGACTCGGGATAGAAGGCAAGGCCGGTGAGCGAGGAGCTGCCGGTCGGGCAGGCGTCGGTCGAGACCACCTTGGCCGAGTGTTGGTACGCGTAGTAGGCATTGCTGACGGCGCCCGAGCCCTCGGCGTACAGGCCCTCGCACAGATCCAGACCGGCGCTGTGGTAGCTCGGCTGCATCGAGGTGTACTCGTAGCACGGCCAGCCGAAGTTCTCGGCGATGTTGTCGGTCATGTTCGGGATCCTGTCGATCTCCTCCCATTGGTTCCACCCGACGTCGCCCACCCAGAGCTCGTTGGTACCCGGTCGCGCCGTGATCCGGAAGGCATTTCGCAGCCCGTACGCGATGATCCGCCGGGCGTTCGCGTCAGTGCTCGCTGCAAAAGGATTGCCCGGCATCCCCGCGCCGGTCGCCGGATTCAGCCGGAGGATCGCGCCGTCGAGGCCCGTCGGGTCGCCGGTGGTCCGCATGTCCTGGACTCGAAGGGCCCCGCCCTCCGCGGCAGGCGGCGCCATGTCGCCGCCGGGCGGATCGTTGCACGGGTTCTTCGGCGTGACGACCGGATTGGTGGTGCCACCGAACTGTCCCCAGTCCGCCGCGTTGAAGTTCGAGCCGTCGCCCTCGCTGGCGTACAGCGCGCCGTCTGGCCCGAAGAGGAGCGTGCCCGCGGAGTGGCTCGGGAACTGTTGGCACCAGTCCTCGACCAGGACCTGCTCGCCGGGGCTGATCGTGTTGCCGTTCACGGCGAGCCGCGCGAGGCGGCTGCTGGCGACGCAGCCGTCGGTCGTCGGGCCGGGCGGAGTCGGACACGTGTCGCCCCAGCGCGGGGCGGGGTCCGGGCTGCCGAGGATGTGGTCGTACGTGTACAGCACGTACAGGTAGCCGGTCGGATTCCCGGCCGCAAGGTTCGGGTCGAGGGCCAGGCCGAGCAGCCCGCGGTCCCAGTAGTCGAACACATCGGGGGTGAGGCCGCTGAAGACCGTTGGCGTCTGGTCGGCGAGGTTGTCGAAGATCTTGATCCTGCCGCTCTTCTCGGCAACGAAGACGCGGCCGTCCGCGGCGAATCGGAGGGCCGTCGGGTTCACCAGTCCCGACCAGACCACGGACTCGTGGAACCCTGCGGGTACCGTCCCGGCCGCCGCCACCTGGGGGCTCGCCGGCTGGCAGGCAGCCTTGTCCGGTTGGGCGCTGGCGTCCAGGAAGGCGATCGGGCAGGGCGTCGAGCCGGGCTGGGCGGCCGCGGCGGGCCGGCCGGCGATCGGCTGCAGCAAGGTGCCGCCGAGGACGACGGCGGCGACGAGGGCGACGAGCTTCGGCCGGCCAACCTTCGTCGGAGCGCCTGCGCGCATAGTCCTCCGCCTCGAGACGCGTCCTCCGATCGCGTCACGGAGGCCGACTATAGGACCTTCGGGGTCCTGCTGGCAGTACCCGAGCCGTCGTCTGCGGTGCGGTCGGGCACCGCGCTCGCGGCGATCAGCGTCGGCGAGGGCGGCGCGCCCGTCGCAAGGAGACCACCAGCCCGATCGAGACGAGGACGAGCAGCGCCGCGGTGAGCACGATCGGCGGCTCGAGCCCGAACCACGTCCCGGCCGGTGCAGCCGGCGGTGAGATCGGGGCTCCCATCGAATCCGTACCGCTCGGCGTCGTCGTCGGCGCAGCCGCCGGGGCTGCCGGCGCCGGAGGGATCTCCCCCGGCGGCGGGCTCGCCGCGGTCGACCCGGACGGCGCCGGTGATGCGGTCGAGACATGCTCCCCGGTCTTCGGGTCGACGGTCGTGTAATGCGACCAGAGGTATTCCCGCGTCGTGAGCCCGGAGTCGTGGATCTCCGCGGCCAGATCGCGCCCGAAGTAGCGGTAGTGCCAGGGCTCGTAGCTGTAGCAGGTGCGGTCCTGCTTGCCCCTCGGGTAGCTCATCAGCCAGCCGAACTTCCAGGCGTTCTTGGCCAGCCAGCGACCCGTCGGTGTCGTCTCCGACACGAATTTGGAGGTCCCCGCGGCCGCGAAGTCGATGACCAGGCCGAGCTGGTGCTCCGAGTGGCCGGGTCGGGCCGAGAAGTTGATTGCTCTGTCGAAGCCGTAGCCCTTCGCGTAGCTGTTGAACAGCGCCTTCTGCGTCCTGTAGCTGCGATACGCGCTCACGTTGCCGAGCGGCGTGCCATCCGCCCGGGCGGCACCGGCCATCGCCTCGAGGTCGTCGAAGGCGACCTTGCGGATCTGTCCGCCGCCGGTCACCCCCGCCCGGCTGATCGAGACGAGGTCCGGCGGCTTGTACCCAGGCCCAACGCTCAGGATCCAGTCGACCAGCGTGTGGCTCCAGTCGTCGTAGCCACGCGGGATCGTCAGGATGTCGTCCAGGCGACACTCGGGCAGCGACCCGACCCCGATCGCCGGTGACGGCGACGCGGCCGGGACGATCAGGAGTGCGACGCCGAGCGCGAGCGACGCGGTGAGTGCACGCGCGGTCCGGAGCATCCGGGGCAGCCTAGCCGAGGGTCTGCCTGCCTGCCATCGGCGCTGCGATCCCCCCGGCCCTACCATCCGCGGCGTGCCACCGGCCGACTCGCTCTCGCGCCGCCCGGTGACGTCCAGCCCCATCCTGCGCGGCATCGCCACGGCCGTGATCGCCGCCCTGCTCGTCGGGTGCGAGAATCCGAGCCCGACGGCCACGCCGGGCCCAGCCGCCTCGACCCCGGTCACCCACCCGCCGACGACCGGCCCGTCACCGACCACCGAACCGAGCCCAACGGGCGCCGCGGCCACCACGTTCTCCCTCGCCGTGGTGACGGGCCTGACGAGCCTCAAGGCCAACATCAGCCTCGACGACCTCGTGACGCTCGCGGGGAGCGGCCGCCTCCTCGTCCCGTGCGGCGTCGCGGTCGACCAACCGGCCATCTCGCCCACGAGGCCCTGCGTTCCCGCCGACCAGATCGTGGCGGGGCTCAAGACCGACCAGAAGCTCGTGGCGCTGTTCCCGCCGGGGCTCGTGGAGCCGGCGACGAAGGTCCTCCCGATCGCCGGCGATGGACCCTACGGCATGTTCGGGGCGGACCTGTTCGGGGATCCCCATTCGCGCTCCCTGCCCTATCCGATCACCGGTCGAGCGACGGGCGACGTCGCCCTCGACCCCTCGTGGACCGCCTTCGACCAGTCGCAGGTCTGGACGATGACCGCGCTCGGGAGCCTGTGCGCCGACCGCTCGGGGGCGCGCCAGGCCATCACGCTCGGGAAGGGCTGGGACTGGGTCTTCGACGGCGGGACGGCGCGGTACAAGAGCAAGCCCTTCCTCAACCCCAATCCGCCTCCGGGCATCATCAGCCAGCCCATCGTCCGGCCGATCGATACCGGCAACGACGGCGCTACCTCGAGCCTGATTCGGCGGGCCGACGTCACGCTGGGGAACCTCAAGTGCCCGATCCTTCCGACGAAGGACTGGGCCCCGAACCGAACCGCGGCGCCGAGCCTGGCGGTCCCGGAGGCTGTCCTGTCGCGCTGGAAGGACTTCCTCGGGATCGATGCGGTCTACCTCCCGGCCGACCACCAGAGCGATCGGGGCGTTCGAGGGATCCGCTCCACGCTCGGGCTCCTCGCAAAGCACGGGTTCCCGCACACCGGGCTGGGCATGGACCTCGACGAGGCGCTCGAACCGGCGTACGTCGAGGTCGCCGGGCTCAAGGTCGCGTTCGTCTCGTGGAACAACGTTCCAGGCCCGAGCCACGCCGGCGCGACGACACCCGGCGTCGCCTGGCTGAACAAGGCGAACGTCGACGCCGCGGTCGGGCGGGCGAAGACGGCTGGCGCCGACCTCGTGATCTGCGATCCCCAGTGGTGGGGCCCGGACGAGTACCTGCCCGTTCTCTCGGCCCGGCAGCAGCGGGCGGTTGGTTGGATGGACGCGGCCGGCTGCGATCAGGTCCTCGGTGGCGGCCTCCACGTGTCAGGCGGGGTCTACCTTCGATCAGGGGCGAAGGGGGTCAGCCTCGTCGACCCGGGTCCGGGCAACTTCCAGTACGGTCAGGACTGGGCGCAGGAGACGCAGGAGGGCGTCGTCGTCGAGCTCACGTTCCGCGGCACGACGCTGGTGAACGTGCGGCTGCACCCGTACGTGATGATCCTCGCCGCGCGGGCAGCTCTGCTCGACCCCGAGGGCGACGGCCACTACGTCCTCAACCGCATCTGGAAGACGTCGGAGCTCGACTACCGACCCTGACCCGGGATGGTCGCTTCAGTTCCGAGCGTCGGCCTCCGACCTGACCGGTACGCTGAAGCGATATCGACATGAACCGTCATGCTCCGTCACCTTGCCTCAGCCGCCGCACTCTCGGCGGACGGGTCGAGTGGCGCAGGCGCAGCCGTCGCGACCTGATCGGCCCGGGAACCCTCGAGGAACAGGACGGAGGTGAGGGCAAAGACTGCCGCGATGCGAGCAAGCTCCTGAACCGAGAGCCGCTCATGGTCGGAGTGGGCGCTCGCATAGTCGCATCCGTAGTAGACGGCAGGAACGCCCGCGCGCAGGACGAAGTCGACGGCGTTGCCGCTCGCCCCGCTCGCCCCTGGAACCATCGCCTGGCCCGTCATCTCGAAGTGGGCCTCGCGCAAAGCGGTCGCAATAGACACATTCGGGTCGATCTCATATGCCTCGAACATGTCCTGGATCTGCGCTTCCACCGTCGCACCGGTCGTCCGCTCGACGTCCGCCGCAATCGCGAGCAGTTCGTCGCGAACCTGCTCGAGCGATCCGTCCGCCTCGTGGCGTCGTGTCCCGGCGATGACGCAGCTCGTGGGGATCCGGTTGTAGTAATCGCCTGAGACGAACTTTCCGATGTAGAGGGCCCCGCGCGGGGCCACTGATCCCCCATCGAGGCCGGACGCCAGGGCTCTGAGGCGATCGACCAGCTGCAGCCCGACCGTGAGCGGGTTGATCACCTCAGAAGGCGCATTGGTCTCGTGAATCGAGTCATCGCTGCCCGCGATCTTGAACTCCCAGAACGTGAGGCCGCGGCTGCTGGTGATGAGCTGATCGCCGCTTCCGAGCTCGCCGATGAGCACTGCATCACCCACGAAACCGCGTTCGATCAGGCGGACCAGGGGCACGCTGCGCCCCTCCTCGTGCATGCCGTGATAGGTGATGAGGATCTGGCCTTGCTGAGGCAAATCAGCGGCTCGGAGCAGGCGGATGCTCTCGACCATCGCGGCGATCGCGCCCTTCATGTCGGCCGCGCCGCGACCATAGATCAGGTCGCCTTCTCGCCGTACCGGTGCGTGCGGCGTGGAGATCGCGTCGAGATGGGCATGCCACTGGATCGTCGGACCCGGAGAGGGGCCGCGAAGCCAGCCAATCACGCTCGGCGAGCCGTCGAACTCCTCATCGAGGACGACGTCCTGCGCGCCCGCCTCCATGAGCGATGCCCGGACTAGCTGGGCGAACTCGGCTTCCCCGCCCGGTGGACTCCAGACCTCAAGAAAACGGGTCGCTCGCTCCGCGATCTGTTCTGCGTCGATCGCGCGGCACGCCTCGCGCAGCGTCGCCAGGGTCACGTGTGTCCCTCGCCGGCCAGCGCTCCCATGTGCATGACCTCGGGATTGACGAGCGAGCGCGGCGGCTTTCCGTGATCGTATCTCAGGACCTCGTCCGCGACGGAGCTCCCCAGGTCACTCAGTGCCTCGCGTGAGTACCACGCCACGTGTGGCGTAACCAGCACGTTCCGTCGATCAAGGAGTCGGCGGGCTGCCACCGGTTCCGGCTCACCCTCAACGACGTCAAGGCCGGCCGCGGCCACAACCCCAGCGTCGAGCGCTCGCTCGAGCGCCCCGAGGTCGATCAGTGGGCCGCGGCTCGTATTCACGATCACGACACCCGGGCGCATCCGGCTGAATGCGACGTCGTTCAATAGGCCGATCGTGGACGGCGTCAGTGGGCAGTGAAGGCTGATGATGTCGCTCCGGCGCATGAGGTCGTCGAGCTCGACTGCCTCGACGCCCATGGTCGACAGGCGCCGGGGGTCGAGTCGTGGGGCTGCCGCGATCACCTTGAGGTCGAAGGATCTCGCGCGACGCGCGACTTCGGAGGCCACTCGACCGAATCCGACGAGCCCGAGCGTGCGGCCGCGAAGCCGGTGGACGTCGGGGTAGTCGAGCTTCTCCCATCGCCCGTCCAGCTCCCAGCTCAGGGCGAATTGGCGGACCCGGCGTACGGCCGCGAGAAGCAGCAGGAGCGTGTGATCGGCGACTTCGTCAACGCAATAATCGGGCACGTTGGCGATGCGGATGCCCCGCTCAGTCGCGGCCGCAACATCGATGATGTCGAAGCCGGTGCCGCATCGGACCAGGAGGCGCACCGCAGGCAACCGCTCGATGACCTGGCGATTGAGCGGGCGGATACCGACGAGGAGGACGTCGGCGTTGCGCGCTCCTTCAGCCAGCGCACGATCATCGAGACCGGCAGGAAGCACGTCGACCAGGATTCCGGCCCGTCCCAGAGCCTCGACACCCGGCATGACCAGATCCCAGGGGTCGGTTGCAACGACTCTCAGGGCCCATCCCTCCCAGGATTGTTGGATTGTGAGACAATACGGGCCGCGCCATCTCCGCGTCAACTCGTAGCGACCTGCTGGTATCTTGTCATCATGTCCGACAATCCCGCCCTCGATGTGACCCCGTCCGAGATGCCGCGCCAGCCACGCGCGACCCTCGAGCGCGTCACCACGACCGAGGCACTCGTGCGCGCCCTGACGCGCCAGATCCTGGACGGGGCGATCAGCGGGGGCGATCACCTTCGCGAGGTGGACCTTGCGGACGAAATGGGTGTGAGCCGGCAATCACTTCGGACAGCCCTCATCGAGCTCGTCCACATGGGCTTGTTGCGCCGCGAGGCGCACCGCGGCGTCTGGGTGCCTCGCCTCACGCGAGGGGACATCGAGGACCTCTACGACATCCGCACGGTCATCGAGAGCGCGGCGATCCGTCGCCTGACAAAGCATCCGGAGCGCTGGCACGAGGTAGAAGATGCGATCGACGCGCTCGCCCGCCTCGATTCGGCCGCAGGCTGGGGAGCCATCGTGGAAGCGGACTTCGCGGTGCATCGAGCGCTCGTGGCGACGGCGCGCAGTCCGCGCCTGTCGCACGCGCACGAGATGCTGTGTGCGGAGACTCGCCTGAGCCTCGTCCGCGCCCAACATTTCTGGACTGCCGAATACCTGGCCGCCGAGCATCGAGACCTGTTCCAGGTGATCGCGAGCGGCGACGAGGATGCCGCCGACCAGCGGCTCCACGAGCATTTGCGCATTGGGCTCGACCAGATTCTGGCGGACCTTTCGGCGTCCTGACCACTTGACGGACAAGTTGACAATCGGGCACCTCCGCCCAATACTCCGCCAACCGACCAGGAACTGAGGAGGAGGTCACCCATGGGACGGGGTCTGCTACATCGTGGGTTTCTGAAGCAAGGTCTGGGACTTGGCCTCCTCGCAACGATCGCGCTGGGCGCCTGCTCGCCGAGCGGCGCTCCGAGTGCCGGCACCTCAGGCGCTCCCGCCGGTCAGGGCGCACTCGCCCGGATCACGGCTGACAAGGTCGTCCGAGTCGGCTTTGCCAATGAGGCCCCCTACGGGT
The DNA here is from genome assembly GCA_005889475.1 of Chloroflexota bacterium. GTDB lineage: Bacteria > Chloroflexota > Limnocylindria > Limnocylindrales > CSP1-4 > UBA5189. Next base: position 54,607 of record VBGT01000078.1, read on the forward strand.
TTGCCTCACCGGAAGGCAAGCTCACGGGTGAGGCACCGGAAGTCCTGCGAGCCTATTTCAAGTCAATCGGCGTCGAAACCCTCGAAGGCGTCCTGACCGACTTCGGGTCACTGATCCCGGGCCTCCAGGCCAATCGCTTCGATGTCGTGGGTGCCGGGATGTTCATCCGACCGGCTCGCTGCGAGCAGATTGCCTTTGGCGACCCCGACTACCGGATCGGCGAGGCGTTTGCGGTCAAGAAGGGCAATCCGCTGAACCTCCACACCCTGAAGGACGTGGCGGCCAGCTCGACCGCGAAATTCGGATCCTTTACCGGGACCGTGGAATTTGAATACGCGGACACAGCGGGCGTCCCGAAGGACCGTCAGGTGGTCTTCCCCGACGGACCCACATTGATGGCCGGGCTGCAGGCCGGTCGAATCGATGTCGCGATGCTCACCACGCTCTCGATCCGCGACCTGCTGCAGAAGACGGCAGACCCCAACCTCGAGTACGTCGCGCTGGACGAACAGCCAGTTGGCAAGGATGGCAAGCCTGCCATCGGCTACGGAGCGATGGGCTTCCGCAAGGAGGACAACGACCTGCGCGACTCCTACAACGCCTGGCTCGCGAAGGTCAAGGCAAGTGGCGAGCTGGCGACGATCATCAAGCCCTTCGGCTTCACAGCGGAGGACGTTGCACCAGCCGATGTGAAAGCGGCAACGGCCTGCGCGGGGTAGCCGCGTACCGCTAGCCACAAGGATCGGCCGCAAGGATCGGACGCGAATGACGGGCCGGGCTCGTGCCGTTTGACCTCCTTCCGCCGCTGCTCGGCGGCGCAGTCGTCACGCTGGCCCTGACGTTCACGAGCGCCGGCCTGGCCCTGATCCTCGCCCTGGGAGCCGGCCTCGGCCGGCTCTCCAGGTGGCGAGCCGTGCGGACAGTTGCGGCCGTCTATGTCGAGGTCTTCCGCGGTTCGTCGCTCCTCGTGCAGCTCTTCTACTTCTTCTTCGTTCTGCCGCTGATCGGCGTCCGGCTGCCACCCTTCGCGACCGGCGTCCTTGCCCTCAGCCTGAATATCGGGGCATACGGCTCCGAAATCGTGCGCGCCGCGGTCCAGAGCGTCGATCCCGGCCAGCGCGAGGCAGCGATTGCGCTGAACATGCCGACGGGCCTGGCGCTCCGGCGGATCATCCTGCCCCAGGCATTCGTGGCGATGCTGCCTCCATTCGGCAACTTGCTCGTCGAGCTCCTCAAGTCCACGTCGCTCGTGTCGCTCATCACGCTGACCGAGCTCAGCTTCGCCGGGCGCCAGCTCGTTCAGCAGCAGGGCCGTGTGAGCGAGGTCTATCTGCTCGTCCTGCTCCTGTACCTGTTGATGGCCTACCCGCTCACGCGTGGCATGCGATTGGTCGAGCGGTGGATGGCGAGGCGAGTCGGCGTGGGAGCTGGTTCGTGAGATTCGATCTGGACTATGCGGCCGAGATCACGCCGCTCCTCCTCCGCGCGACGATCACGACGTTCGAGGCGACCATCGGCGGAATGGCCCTGGGGCTCATCGTCGGGCTCCTGATCGCCATCGTCCGATTCGCCGCGCCGCCGCCGATCGCTCGGTTGGCCGGGATCTACGTCGAATTCGTCCGCAGCACGCCACTTCTCATCCAGCTGTTCTTCCTCTTCTATGTGCTGCCACGCTACGGTGTCTCGACGACCCCGCTGGTGACCGGGATCCTCGCCCTCGGCCTGCACTACAGCTCGTACACCGCGGAGGTGTACCGCGCCGGGATTCGCGGTGTTCCGACCGGGCAGTGGGAAGCGGCCATCGCCCTGAACTTCTCGCCGAGCCGCACGTGGACGCGAATCATCCTGCCGCAGGCGATCCCACCGATCATCCCCCCGCTGGGCAACTACCTGGTCGCGATGTTCAAGGACACGCCGCTGCTCGCCACCATCACGGTCAGCGAGCTCCTCGGGACGGCTCTGAGCGAAGCGGGCAGGACGTATCGCTATTTCGAGCCGCTGACGATCGTCGGGCTCATCTTCCTGCTGCTGAGCTACCCGTCCGCGATCCTCATCAAGAGACTGGAGCGACGCCTTGCCACCGAACACTGCTCCGTCGCCGGCCGTGGAGCCCGAGTCCAAGGCTGAGTCCAGGGCCGAGTCCGAATCCGCGCCGATCGTCCGGTTCCGCGCCGTGTCGAAGGCGTTCGG
>VBGT01000113.1 GCA_005889475.1 Chloroflexota bacterium
TCGGTGCTGCGCATCCGCCCCCGCGAAGACGCCGTCCGCGCGGCGATCCGCGCCGCTCAGCCGGGCGATGTCGTGCTCCTCGCGGGCAAGGGGCACGAGAACACAATCCTGGGCCCGAACGGCAACGAGGTGCCATGGAACGAGCGGGAGGTGGCGGTGGGGGCGCTCAGGGAGCTCGGCTTCAGCACTCCCTGACTTGGAACGCCCGTTCGCCGGGCGCGTCCGAGCCGCTGCTAGACTTTTCGGACCATGGTGGCCCCGCGCACGCGGGCCGAGCGGCCCGCCGACATCGTCCCGGCCGCGCGTCCGGCGCGGAAGGGCTCGCGACGCGCTGCCGCCGAGGGTTCTGACGGCTCTCCTCCGAAGCGGATCCGCACGAAGTCGAACGGCGCCGGGCTGAACGGCGCGGCAAGCTCGACGGCCACCAAGCCGGCCGTGACGAAGCCGGCACCGACCAAACAGAGGGCCTCGGGCGGCGCTGCCGTCGCGTCGCCGCGCAAGAGGACGGGCATCGAGGCACTCGGCGACCAGCTCGTCGCCGCGATCCGCAAGCACGACGACGACGCGGATGTCGCCACCATCAGGCGGGCGATCGACTTCGCCGTCGAGGCCCATGGCGACCAGCGTCGGGCGTCGGGCGAGCCATACGTCACCCATCCCATCGCGTCCGCCCAGATCCTGGCCGACCTCGGCATCGACCCGGTCGCCGTCGAGGCCGCGCTGCTGCACGACGTTCCTGAAGACACCGAGTACGCGCTGTCCGACATCGAGGATCGGTTCGGCAGTGAGGTCGCCCAGCTCGTCGACGGCGTGACCAAGCTGGGTAAGTTCTCGACGCTGAGCCACGAGCAGCAGCAGGCCGAGAACATCCGGAAGATGTTCCTGGCGATGGCCGACGACATCCGCGTCGTGCTCATCAAGCTGGCGGACCGCCTGCACAACATGCGGACCCTCGCCGCGCTGCCGCCGGAGAAGCAGCTCCGGATCGCGCGTCAGACCCTCGAGATCTACGCCCCGCTCGCCGAGCGGCTGGGGATCTGGCAGATCAAGTGGGAGCTCGAGGACCTCGCGTTCAAGACCCTCGAGCCGGAGCGCTTCCGCGAGCTGGCCAAGCTGCTCGACACCCGGCGCAAGGGCCGCGAGTCGTTCATCGAACGGGCGATCGCGGAGCTCGAGCCGCGGCTGAAGGCCGCCGGCATCGAGGCCGAGCTGTCCGGCCGGCCGAAGCACATCTACAGCATCAACAAGAAGATGCAGCGCAAGGGCGCCGAGTTCGCGGAGATCTACGACGTCTACGCCATCCGGATCCTCGTCGACGACGTCCGCGACTGCTACGCCGCGCTGGGCATCGTGCACGCCCTGTGGCGCCCGATCCCCGGCCAGTTCGACGACTACATCGCCGTCCCCAAGAACAACCTGTACCAGTCGCTGCACACCGCGGTGATCGCGATGGACGGCAAGCCGCTCGAGATCCAGATCCGGACCCACGCCATGCACAAGGTGTCCGAGGTCGGCATCGCCGCGCACTGGCGGTACAAGGAAGGCTCCAAGGCCGAGCGCGAGTACGACGCCAAGCTCGCCTGGCTCCGCCAGCTCATGGACTGGCAGCGAGACGTCAGCGACGCGACCGAGTTCGTCGAGGGCGTCAAGCTCGACATCTTCCAGGACCAGGTCTTCGTGTTCACGCCGAAGGGCGACATCAAGGACCTGCCGGCGGGCGCGACCCCGCTCGACTTCGCCTACCGCATCCACACCGACGTCGGGCACCGCACGATCGGGGCGAAGGTCAACAATCGGCTCGTCCCGCTCGACTACCGGCTCAAGAACGGCGACATCGTCGAGATCGTCACGACACGCGCCGGCCACGGACCGTCGCGGGACTGGCTGAACCTGGTCCGGACCCAGCACGCGCGGGAGAAGATCCGGCAATGGTTCAAGCGCCAGGAGCGTGACGAGAACATCGTCCACGGGCGCGAGGCGCTCGATCGTGAGCTGCGCCGGCTCGCGCGAACGTCGTCGGCCGCGGTCGGTCAGGAGAAGCTCATCGAGGTCGCCCGCCACCTGAACTACGACAGCATCGACGACTTCCTGGCCGCGATCGGCTACGGCGCCGTCAGCCCGCAGTCGGTGGTGATGCGCCTGGGCGTCGTCGACGACACGCAGTCGACGCTGCCCACGGTCGCGCCGCCGCCCTCACCGGCTCGCGCCGGGGGCGTGCGGGTCAAGGGTGTGGGCGACCTGCTCGTGCGCTTCGCGCGCTGCTGTCACCCGATCCCGGGCGACCCGATCCAGGGTTTCATCACCCGGGGCAAGGGCGTCACCGTGCATCTCCGGACGTGCCCGACGGTGCTGAACGAGCGCGAGGTCTCGCGCCTCATCGACGTCGAGTGGGAAGCCGCCCCCGCCCAGACGTATCCGATCGCCATCCGCGTCGAGGCCTACGACCGGACGGGGCTCCTGAGCGACATCACCCAGGTCGTGGCCGAGGCGAAGGTCAACATCCTCGCCGCCGACGTCGCGGTCGGGCCGGATCACACCGCGGTCGTGCGCGCCACGCTCCAGGTCGCCTCGGTCAGCCAGCTCTCGCGAGTCCTCAGCCGCATGGAGCAGCTGAAGGACGTCATCTCGGTCCAGCGCGACCTCGGCTAGCGCGTCGAGGCGCTAGCGGCGGGTCCCCATGATCGAGCCGGTCAGCTTGCCGGCATTCGGGGCCAGGGCCACGCAGGCGACCTCGCGGTCGCCCTTGACCCAGGTGAGGTCGGTCGGCGTGACCAGGATCATCTCCAGCTCCGACGTCTGAAAGTCGACGCCGACGTAGGTCGCGAACGCCGAGGAGCAGGACGGGGCGGCATAGTCGAACAGGGCCTGCTGGCCCGGGTACGCGCCCTCGCCGGTGTAGCGGACGGTGCCGACGACCTCGTTGTCGTGTGCCTGGTCGCAGCTCACCGCCCGAGTCGACCTCGCGGACAGGTCCGCGCCTTCGCGGACGCCGTTGAGGCATTGGCCGGTCGCCAGCGCCGGGAGCGGTGCGAGTGTGAACGCGACGCCGACGTAGATCGCGACGGCCAGTACTGCGGCGCCGAGCATCGCCGCGAACTTGAGCGGAGCGCGCATGGCCGCGCGCGAGATGGCCAGGTTGACCATCGACGCGACCCCGCCGATCACCCCGCCGATCAGGCCGCCGATCACGACCAGCGCCAGTGGCAGGAAGATCAGTGCGACGAGGATGCGCGAGACGCGTGGCTCGAGCTGCGTCTCCACGCCATCCACGACGGCCTTGAGACCTGTCCACATGCCAGTCAGGCGAAGCTCCTTGACCGTTCCGTCAAGGAGCGGGATGTCGTACGTGAGGTCGCGACCCCGACGCCGTTTCACCGGTGCCCCACCCACGACGACAGCGATGTTTCCGAGCGCGCTGCGGCGGATGATGATCTCCGGCTCCGTGGTTCCGGGAATGCGGAACGGGATGTCCACCTCGACCTCCACTCCGGCGGGGCTGGACCCGCCCATCCGTTCCCGAGACGCGCTCGGTCGATCGATATTACGGTTGGCGTACAGGCGAACTCGGGTCGGTAGACTTCGGCCCGATGCCGA
>VBGT01000058.1:0-11255 GCA_005889475.1 Chloroflexota bacterium
GAGTCGCTCCTGCTGGCCGTTCCCGGGGTGATCCTGGGGCCGTGGCTGGCGGCCGTCGCCGTTCGGGCGTTCAACGTGGCGGGCCCGCTGACCGGGATCGGGCTGACGATCGAGCCCGTCGTCTCCCCCGACGCCTACGTTGCGGCGGCCGCCGCATCGATCGCCTGCGCGCTGCTCGTCGTCGTGCCCGCGGTCAGCGCGGCGCGGTCGTTCGCCGCTGAACGGGCGGATACCCGCCGCCCGGGCACGCGCACCCTCGGCCAGCGGGTCGGTCTGGACATCGCCCTGCTCGCCGTCACGGTCGTTGCTCTGTGGCAGCTCCGCCTGTACGGAACGCCGCTGACGCAGACCGTCCGTGGCGCCCTCGGGCTCGACCCGCTGCTCATCGCCGCGCCGGCGATCGGCATCCTCGCCGGCAGCGTGGTCGCCCTGCGCTTCGTGCCGCTGCTCGCCCACGCGGCGGATAGCCTGACGGCCCGCGGACGTGACCTGGTCGGGTCGCTGGGTGCCCGGCAGCTCGCGCGCCGGCCCCTGCGCTACACGCGCACGGCGCTCCTGATCATGCTCGCCATCGCGATGGGCGTGTTCTCGGTGTCGTATGCCTCGACCTGGGTCGGGTCGCAGAGGGACCAGGCCGACTATCAGGTCGGTGCGGACGCTCGGGTGACACCGCGACGCGCCGTCGGCGGGATCCCCGAGTGGGCGGAGGGCCGCGCCGTCGCCGCGGTGCCGGGCATCTCCGCGGCGATGTCGGTCGCACGGGACACCGCCCGGTTCACGCGGAGCTCGGGAACCGGCCAGATCATCGCCCTCGATGCCGCGGCGGCGACATCGGTGCTGGGCTCCACCGTCGGCTCAGGCGATGTCCAGGCAGCTGCGACAGCGCTGCTCGACGCGCGCCCGGCCGCCGCGGGGTTGCCCCTGCCGGGCACGCCGCGCCGCCTCCTGCTCACTGTCAGTGCCGACGTACAGTCGGTCACCTACGACTTCGATCCCCAGACCGGCGACCAAACCGAGCACCACATCAGCCCCGCGACCGATCCGAGCTACGCGATCGGCGCAACGGTCACCGTCCGCGACGAGGCCGGCCTGTTCCGGCGCTTCACGGGCGCATCGACCCGGCTCGTCGATGGCAGCCAGGCGCTGCTCGTTCCGCTCGTCGACGGCTCGCCGGCGGCCCAGGCATTGACCGACCGGTTCGCCGGCGGCCTCGACTGGCCGATCGAGATCGCGGCAATCGACCTGAACGTCAGCACCCCGGGCTTCTCGCAGACCTTCGGGCGCTTCGTGATCGAGCGGGTCGCGACCAGCGACACCATGGACTGGCGGGACTGGGTCGCCACCCAGCCCGGTGGGGCGGGCGTTTGGAGCACGTGGGCTTCGGACTCTGCCGGGTTCGGCGGGCCCCCAGTCTCCATCGAGGACGACCTCGCGGGCGCGGCACTCGGCCGGCTCGTGCTGGTGATCCACGATTTCTGGAGCAACTCGGGCACGAACGCGCAGCAGATCAGCATCGTCCGGACCGACATCGCGCGGAGAGCAGGCGAGGAGCTGCCCGTCGTCGGCAATCGAGCGTTCCTCGCCGCCGTCGCGGCCGCGCCCGGTCAGAGCGTCATCGTCCAGGCCTCCAACTCGACCAGGCGATTGCACATCGTGGGTGCCGTCGACGCCTTTCCCACGACCGACCCCTCCCAGCCGGTCGCGATCGTCGACATGGCCAGCCTCAGCCTGCTCCGCTTCGCCCGGGATCACGCCTACCAGGGCGTCGAAGAGTGGTGGCTCGACCTCGCCGATCCTGCCGTGACACCTCCCGCCACCGGTGTCCTCGACGGCGCCACGATCGTGAGCCGCATCGACACGCGCGAACGGCTCACGACGGAGCCGCTGGCGGTCGCGATGATCGGCGGGCTGTCGCTCGGTTTTGTCGTCGCCGCCATGTTCGCGGTGATCGGCCTCGCCGTGAGCGCGGCGGTGTCGGCGCGCCAGCGCCGGACCGAGTTCGCGCTGCTGCGAGCCCTCGGGCTCTCTCCCGGCCAGCTGTCCGGCTGGCTCTGGCTCGAGAACGCGAGCGTCGTCGTCGTCGCCGTCCTCGCCGGGACCGGGCTCGGCCTCGCCATCGGGTGGGTCGTCCTGCCCTTCGTGACCGTCAGCGCGACGGGCGGCGCGCCGTTCCCGCCGGTCATCGTCGACGTGCCATGGCCGAGCGTCGCCGTGCTCACCGCTGTGACCGCAGGCGCCCTCATCATCACGCTGCTCCTCATCGCTCGGTCCATCCGGAGGGCTGGCATCGGCAGCGTGCTCCGGATGGGCGAGGACTAGCGCGTGTCACGCCTGTGGGCGGCGGCCTTCCTGCTCCGGCGACTCCGGACGGAGCGCGGCGTGCTCGTGCTCGTCGTGCTTCTGGTCGCGATCACGAGCCTGATCGTTGCGGCGGCGCCGCGGCTGTACAACTCGGTCGCCGACGCCGGCCTCCATGCCGTCCTCGCGGACACGTCGCCCGCGCGGCGGAACATCGCCCTCGTCCGCGACATACAGGCAGCAGCGACGTCGCTCACGCCGGACTCGCTGCGGGACGCGGGCGCCAAGCTCGCCGCAGGCTTCGACCCGGCGATCAGCGCTGCCGTCCGCTCGCAGGAGGTCGTCGTCGACAGTCCCCGTTTCCATGTCACGCCGGGCCCGAAGTACAGCACCTACATCACGCTCCGGTCCCAGTCCGGGCTCGATGGTGCCGTCGAGCTGGCGGACGGCCGGTGGCCGGCGCGCGTCACCGAGCCGGCGGCGCTGCCCGGCACGCCGCCGATCATCGAGATCGCGGTCTCGGAGACCACCGCCGAGGAGAGCGGGCTGGCGGTCGGCCAGACGCTCGAAGCCGCCGTCGACCCGTCCGACCCGCTCCTGCCGAGTCTTGGGTTTCGCGACGACCCCGACCGCTTCAGCGTCGTGGGCATCTTCCGCATCAACGATCCGGAGGCCGACATCTGGTTCGCCGATAACAGCCTCGAGCACGTCGGGCTCGCGTTCACGCTGAACGAGGCGATCGCCTACGCCACGGCGCTGATCGCGCCGGACGTCACGCCCGACCTTGCCTCGATCCTCGAGCTGCCGGTCCACATCGAGTGGCGCACGTTCCTCGACCCAGCACGCCTTGACGCCGGATCGCTCGACGCCCTCCTCCCGGCGGTGCAGCGCCTCGAGAGCCACTACGCCCGATCGAGCCTTCGATCGACCGACGAGATTCTGATGCACACGGACCTCGCGCCGGTGATCAGGCGCTACCTCGCCGAGCGCTCGTCGTCGGACGCGGTGCTGACGGTGGCAGCGCTTGGCCCCTTCGCGCTCGCCGGGGCGGCAATCGGGATGCTCGCGGTCCTGCTGGGCGTCCGCCGGCGCGCGAGCACGACCCTCGCCCGGGCGCGCGGCGCGTCGACGGGTCTCCTCGTGCTGTCACAGACCCTCGAGGCTGCCGTGCTGATCGGTGCCGCCGCGATCGCGGGGTACGGGCTCGCGATCACGTTCGTGCCGGGTCGCGCGACGCCGCTGTCAGCGATCCTCGCCGGAGCGGTCGCGCTCGGCGCGATCGCGATCCTCGTCGGCTCAATCCTGCCAGGCCTGCGTCGCCCCATCGAGATTGGCGCCCGGGACGTCATCCCACCGATCCGGCTCGCGCCGCGACGGCTCGTCCTCGAGGCGACGGCCGTTGGGCTGGCCGTGGCCGGGGTGGTGCTCCTCCAGCAGCGCGGGCTGACGATCGGCCCGACGGGACGCTCCGTGGTTCGCGTCGACCCCTTCCTGGCCGCGGTCCCCGTGCTCACCGGCGCCGCGGTCGGCATCGTGACGACGCGGCTCTACCCCATCCCCGTCCGGTTCCTGGGCTGGCTCGCTGCCCGGGCTCGGGGCATCGTGCCCGTGCTCGCGTTGCGGCACGTCACTCGGCGACCCTCCTTCGCCGCGCTGCCGATCCTCGTCCTGCTCGCGACCGCGGCGTTCAGCTCGTTTGCGCTCATCGTCATGTCCAGCCTGGATCGCGGGCAGGTCGAGGCGTCCTGGCGCGAGGTCGGGGCGGACTATCGAGTCACGGCTCCGGCGGGCCAGAACCTGCGACACCTCGATCTGGCCGCCGTGTCAGGCGTCGAGGCGGCGGCCACCGCCTTCGTCAGTCCGGGCGCGAAGACGCGGACGCCGCGGTCCCTCGTCATCCGCGTGGACCTCATCGCCATCGACGCCCGGGCCTACGCCGCTGTCGCGGGCGGACCGGTCGCGCCGGCGTGGCCGGCGGAGCTGCTCGACACCCGGCATCCGGCGGGCACTCCGGACGACCCGATCCCGGCGGTCCTGTCGACGACGCTGCCATCGGGCACCGATCCCATCGGCCCAGGCAATCGAGTGGCGGTCCGCCTCGGTGACAACTTCTGGACGTTCCAGATCGTGGCCCTCCGCGCGGAGATGCCCGGGATCGCGAGCGGCGGGTCGTTCCTGATCGCGCCGCTCGGTGCCGTGCAGGCGCGCACGACGCTGGCCGCGCCGAACGTGGCCTGGATCCGGGGCCCCGCCTCGATCGAACCCGACCTCGCTGCCGCGGTCGCCCGCGATGCCCCTGCGTCGACCGAGCTGCTGTCGCGCCACGACTGGTACGAGCAGCTCCGCGCCGCCCCGCTGATCCAGGTCATCGCCGACGGCTTCCGGCTGGCCTTCATCCTCGCGGCCGTGTACGCCGCGATCTCGATCATCACGGCCCTGACGTTGACCGCCGCACGGCGCGGCCAGGACCTCGCGTTCCTGCGCACCCTCGGGCTCAGCCCGCGGCAGTCGGCCGGGATCTTGATCGTCGAGCACGGCGTCCCGATCCTGCTCTCCCTGGTCCCCGGGCTCGCGACCGGGATCGCGGTGGCCCTCCTGCTCGAGTCGACGCTCGGGCTCGACGCCTTCCTCGGCGGCGCGACCCAGTTCCGCGTGGTGCTCGACTGGACCGGCGTGGCCGCCGTCGCGGCGCTCCTGATCGTCGTCGTGACGGTCGCGATCGCGACCAGCACCTGGCTCGCCAGGCGCGTGCCGTTGACCGAAGCCCTCCGGGCGGGCGAGGTATGAGCATGCCCGCAACCGCGACTGAGCCGCTCATCGAGTGCGACGGCCTGGTCAAGATCTTCAAGGTCGCCGACCTCGAGGTTGTGGCCCTGCAGGGGCTCGACTTGATCGTCGACCGCGGCGAGTTCGTGGCCATCGTCGGCGCATCAGGTAGCGGCAAGAGCACCCTGCTCAGCATCCTCGGTGGGCTCGACGTGCCGTCGGCGGGGCGGGTGGTCGTCGACGGCCACCTCGTCGCGGAGATGGACGCTGCCGAGCGGACCGGGTACCGCCGGAGGGTCCTCGGCTTCGTCTGGCAGCAGACGGCGCGCAACCTGCTGCCCTACTTGACCGCCCGCGAGAACGTCGAGCTGCCGATGCTCCTCGAGGGCATCTCGCGCAAGCGTCGGCGGGCCCGCTCGACCGAGCTCCTCGAGCTGATCGGCCTGGCCGACCGCGCCGACCACCGCCCGGGCGCGCTCTCCGGCGGCGAACAGCAGCGCGTCGCCGTCTCCGTCGCGCTGGCCAACGAGCCCGCCCTCGTCCTCGCCGACGAGCCGACCGGCGAGCTCGACACCGCGACCGCCCGCGAGGTCTTCGATCTCCTGCGCGACGTCAACCGTCGCCTCGGCGTGACCATCCTCGTGGTCACGCATGACCCGCTCGTGGCCGAGCAGGTCAGCCGGACGATCGCGATCCGTGACGGCCGAACCAGCACCGAGACCCTGCGCCGGCGGGCGCTCACCGATGCCGGCGACCACCACGTCATCGCCGAGGAGTACGCCGTCCTCGACCGAGTCGGCCGGCTCCAGCTCCCGCGGGCTCTCGTCGAGGCGCTCGGGCTGCACCGGCGCGTCCGGCTGGTCCTCGAGCCGGACCACATTGAGATCTGGCCGGATGCATCGGACGAAGGAGCGGACGATGACGCGGCGAACGCTCCGGCGAACGGCTCGGGCGGCGGAGCAGCACCGTCGTGAGCGCGCAGCCCAATCTCAACGGTCCGGTCGTCGAGACGCGCCAGCTGGTGCGCGATTTCGAGATGGGCAATGGCGTCGTCCGCGCCGTCGACGACATCAGCCTCCGCGTCGAGGCGGGTCAGCTCGTCGCGATCCGCGGCCGCTCCGGATCCGGCAAGACCACGCTGCTGTCGCTCATCGGCGCGCTCGATCGACCCACGAGCGGCTCGGCCCATGTCGCGGGCATGCCCGTGAGCGAGATGCCGGAGGAGCAGCTCGTCGAGTTCCGGCGCCGGACGATCGGGTTCATCTTCCAGGCGTTCGGGCTGCTGCCGATCCTGTCCGCGGAGGAGAACGTCGAGATCCCGCTGCGGCTCGTGGCGACCGAGCCGAAGGCGCGCGAATCACGGGTGGGCGAGCTGCTCGAGCTGGTCGGCCTGGCCGATCGGGCCCGCCATCGGCCGCACGAGCTGTCCGGTGGCGAGCAGCAGCGCGTGGCGATCGCGCGCGCCCTCGCCAACCGCCCGAAGCTCCTCCTCGCCGACGAGCCGACCGGTCAGCTCGACTCGCACACCGGCCACGACGTGATGGCCCTCATCCGCTCGATCGTGAAACAGGAAGGCACGACCGCGATCGTCGCCACCCACGACGCGGGCCTCATCGACCTTGCCGACCGAGTGATCGAGCTCCGCGACGGGCGCGTCGTCGATGGGGCCTGAGAGCGCTTGAGCCGGCCTGATCAGTCCCGCTGCGGACCCCGCTCGACCGGTTCATAGCTCGTCGTTCCCTGCCCGCCGGAGCTCATCTGGGACTTCGCGCGGAGGACCGCTCGACGATACTCGAGGTCACTGTCCCGCCTGCCGTCGATGTCCGGTGCAGGCCCGTCACGCCCGATCCCGCTGTCAGGAATCAGGTCGCCGATGCGACTCAGCATCCGCCGAACGAAACCCGGGTCACCGCTGCTCACGTCGGTCACATGATGGAGGGTGGTGTGTCGCCGTCAAGAGCCCGCGTGCCCTCGACGCGGGCGCCCGCCAGCCGCGCCCCGGCCAAAGAGGGCTACGAGGTTTCGTCCGGGAGCAGCGGGCGGAGCGCGAACGAGTAGGCCTTGCCGGCCTTCTGGACGTTCAGGCCGATCAGCCCGCCCTCGATGCCCTGGATCCCGAGGACCGCGACCTCGGCCGGCGTCATCGTGCGGGTCATGAGGAACTCGTTCTGGCCGGCGAGGAAGTCGGTCGGTGCGACGTCCGGCCAGGGCCAGGCCGCAACAGGGCCGTTTACCTGGTCGATCTTCGTGAGGACGCCGCGGTACGCCGTCGGCTGGTAGACCGCCTCGCCGACGATGCCGTTGCCAAATGTCCGGAGCTGATCGGCGAAGCGCGAGAGCTGGCCGACGATCACTGCATTGTTCGGGTGCATGTCCGGCGACAGGCCGGTGACGCTGACCTGCTTGGTCCGGCCGTTGGCATTGACCGTGAAGATGGCAGTGGGGATGTCGGCGCCGAGACCCATGTATGGCCCGACCGCGATGCCCAGGCCGCCCGGGCCGAGGCCCTGCTCGAGCAGCGCCTGGATGCCCGCCTCGCCGAGGCTGATCGTCTGGAACGGGACCGACCGATTGACGTTGCCGACCGGCTCGGGCGGGATTGCCTGCGGGTCGCGGAAGACGACGGTCCCATCGCCGTAGAGGGTGAAGCTGGGGGCCTGGGTGGCGAGGAAGTCGATCGGGACGAAGCCGCCGCCCTCCTCGAACCGGAGGACGATGTCTTTCGCCCCGGTCGGGTGCTCGATGCCCGCGGGGACGGTGGGCGTCGGCGCAGTGGTGGGCCCGGCGGAGGGTCCGGGAGTGCCGGTCGGGCCGGCGGTTGAGCAAGCCGCGAGGACCAGGAGGAGGGGCGTGACGGCAGCCAGTCGTCGGGCAGGGCGAGGGATGCCGGAGGCCGGCAGCTGGTCGGTCATGGCGCGCCAGACGAAGGGGCAACCCGATCGGTTCCCGGGTCCGTTGGGCAATCCATTGGCGGTGCCACCGCGCACCGGCTCGCACGCGTGCGCTCGGCCGCGCCCGCTCACGTCTTGACGGCGAACGTATTCTCCCCCGCAGGGTTCCGGATCGAGGCCCGCTCGGAGGAGAGCGGGCGTCGTCGGGGAGCGGAACGGCAATCGTGCGACCCTCAGCCGGAGGACGGAAGCGGTGTACGAGGACCGAACCCTCACCTGCCGGGATTGTGGCGACAGCTTCATCTTCTCAGGAGGCGAGCAGCGCTTCTTCGCCGAGAAGGGGCTCCAGAACGTGCCCCAGCGCTGCCCGATGTGCCGGGCGAACGCGAAACGCGTCCGGATGGGCGGCCCGCGCGAGTACCATGCCGCCGTGTGCAACGCCTGCGGCAACCAGGCGATGGTGCCGTTCGCCCCTCGGACGGACCGCCCGGTCTACTGCTCGAGCTGCTTCGACAAGGTCCGCGCCGGGCTGATCCCGGCGGCCGCCGCGCCCGCCATTTCCTGACCTCGCCGGGGGCCGCCTGACCCTAGACTGGCCCGACCGAACGCGCCAGTCGAAGGAGGTCAGACGTGAGCGTGATCATCGTCCGGGAGATGGTCGGCACGAGCCCGAACTCGTGGAGCGACGCCGCCCGCCAGGCGGTCGCCACCGCCGCCCGCACCGTGCGCAACATCAAGACGATCGAGGTCGTGAAGTCGACCGCCGTCGTCGAGGACGGCGAGATCGTCGAGTACCGGGTCGACCTCAAGATCGGCTTCGAGTACGAGGGCTGATCGGTCTATCCACAGCTCATCCACCGTTTCGTAACCGGGGGATGAGCGGCCAACAGGAAGATGCCGACGATGCCCAGCCGTCTGCCAGCCGGTGCCCCTGACGCGCGCGGCGGCACCTCCGTCCCCGCCCAGCTCGACATGCCCGCCGAGCCGGACCGCCAGGGCGAGGCCGCGCAAGCGCTCGCTCCACCCGAACGGGCCGCCTCGTCGCGGCTGAAGCGGCGCCGGCCCAGGATCGTCGTCGAGGGCGGGGGCAAAGCGAGCGGCGGGCACGGCCCCAAGGGCACCGCAGGGCAACCGGGGTCGGCGCTCGAGTATCCCATCCAGCTCAGCAAGGTCCAGGCGCCACCGCTGCGCGATGAGACCCTGGCGCGGGATCGGCTCCTCGATTGGCTCTCGGTCAAGATCCACCGGCGCGTCGTGTTGCTGGTCGCTGAGGCCGGGTACGGGAAGACGACGCTCCTCGCCGACTTCTCGCGGCGCACTCGGGTTCGGGTGCTCTGGTTCCGGCTCGATCGGGGAGATCGCGACTGGGTCGGGTTCATCGCTCACCTCGTGGCCGCCATTCGGGTGCACCTGCCCGGCTTCGGCTCCGCGACCGCCGCGCTGCTCCGCGAGACGGTAACGTCAGCGCCATCACTCGAGACCGTGCTCGACACCTTCCTGCGTGAGCTCGGCGGGCTGCCGAACGACCCGACCGCGTTCGTCTTCGACGACGTTCACCTCGTCGACGACTCGCCGGACGTCAAGCAGGTGCTCCGGGAGCTGCTGCAACGCGGGCCCGAGCGAATGTCGTTCGTCTTTGCCAGCCGTCGAGAACCCCCGATCAGGCTCGCCCGGCTTCGGGCGCTGGGTGAGGTCGCCGAGCTCGGGACGGACGATCTGCGCTTCTCTTCCGCGAGACGTACGAGATGCGGCTCGAGCCATCCGTCCTGGCGGAGCTCAGCCGGCGCACCGAGGGCTGGGCAGCCTCGTTGCAGCTCGTCCGCGCTGCCCTGCACGATCGGAACGCCGCCGAGGTGCGGACATTCATCTCGTCGCTGAGCGGCGCAGAGGGGCACCTCTACGAATACCTCGCCGAGGAGGTCGTCGGGGACCTGCCGCCGGAGCTCCAGCAGTTCCTCATGCGCACCTCGTTGCTCGAAACCGTGGACCTCAAGCTCGGGCCGGTCGCCGCCGGCATCAGCGAAGAAGAGACACGCGCGATGATCGAGGAAGGCGAGCGCCACGGCCTCTTTGGCAGGGGTGGCCCGAGCACAAGCGACGTGGCCCGAACCCACCCGCTCGTCCGCGACTTCCTCCAAGCCCGCCTCGTCCGTTCCGTGGGCGAGATGGGCCTTCGTAAGCTCGACCTTGATGTGGCGCGAGCGGCAGAGGCCATTGACTGGCAGGTTGCCGTTCGACACTACGTGCGAGGCGGTGAGGGAGACGAAGCCAGACGAGTTCTCGGCTCCGCGATTGAACAAATCCTCGCCACGGGCGCCTATGCCGTAGCGCATGACCTCTCTGGGTCGTTGGGACCAATCGGCCTTGCGGGTGCGCCGGGACTCGTATTGCGTTCCCGCATCGCCCAGCAGCGGGCCGCAGCCGGAGAGGGTCTCGACCTTGCGGAACGGGCGTGGGCAATTGCACCGGAGTCAACCGTCGTGCTTCTGAACCTCGTGACCGCTCGGACCTTGGCAGGAGACGTTTCGGGATCACTGCAGGCAGGTCGGCTACTGGAGAGGGCGGGGCAATCGGAATTGGCAGAGATCGGCAGGGTCCATCGCATCACATTTGAGACCTCCGTGAGCGGATCCCTGGATCTGGCGAAGAGTGAGCTGGAAACCCTGATCTTGGCCTTACGAAACCAGGACGCCAGCCACTACTTAGGGGTAGCCCTTCATAACCTCGCATTGCTACTCATCGCGAAGTGCGAGTTCGAACGCTGCGTCGAAACGTCCATGGAAGCGAGGTCGATCCTCGAGTCCAGTTCAGCTGGGAATGAGCTCTTGGCGGCCCGTATGACGCAGGCAATGGCGTTTGCGTTCTTGGGCCGCATGGAGGCGGCACGTGTCGAAATGCAGACGGTCTTTGACGTGGCCGCACCCGGGCAATTTCTCGAACTCGTGGCCGATCTCAGCCACGTGGAAGCACTCGTGGGACAGAGCGCCCACGCCTGGGACCTCGTCGATTCCGTTCAGGAGCAGGTCAACCCAACCTCGAATCTTGGGGAGCAAGTCCTTGTTTCGCGAGCACTCCTACATGCGCAGGACGGAGACCTGGCCACGGCTAGGGAGGATGTAGCGACCCTCCGCCACGGTGAGCCTCGGTCATCGATCGCCTTCGAGGCTCGGCGACTTCTAGCGGAGGGTCTGATCCTCACCTTGTCTGGAGCCGATGCGTCTGCTGCGATCCAGCAGGGGACGCAGCTCGCGATTCTCCAAGGAGCAACGCTATGGGCGCGGTACGGCGAAACCTTGGCCG
>VBGT01000058.1:11307-11840 GCA_005889475.1 Chloroflexota bacterium
AGAGCGGCCCGCAGCACTTCCGTGGTCATCAGCATGTTGGCCGAGCTTGTGTTGCGACGACTCCCGCAACTCGATACCACGGCAATGTCGCAAGTCACCGCAGAGGCGGAGCTTCGACCATGGCGCTGGAGGGAGTTGGTTCGTCGAACTCTCGACTCTGGAGCACCCCCTGAGCGCGAGGGGGCCGCGGAGCTCCTGGAGCGAATCGGAGAGCGCGAAGATGTGCTTCGGCTCCGGAACGCCGGCGGGCGAACGCGCGATCGGCGCGGCCCACGACCTGGATATCTCCTCGCGAGACGCCTCGCAAATCGCGTGCTCGTCGAAGACTTGGGTCGAGTCCGGATCACCGTAGGGACACGAACGATTGAGGGCGGCGATATTCGGCGGAAGGTCCTGGCGCTGCTATGCCTCTTACTATCGAAGGCGAACTTCGCATCGACCCGAGATGAAGTCATCGAGAGCTTGTGGCCAGACAGCGATCCGGATTCGGCGCTGAACTCTCTCAATCAGACGGTCTATTTCCTTAGGAGAGT
>VBGT01000058.1:11909-13514 GCA_005889475.1 Chloroflexota bacterium
GAAACGATCTGGCTGGACGACGAGCTCATCAACTGCACCAGCCGCAGATGCACCGAGATCATCCGATCGATGCCAGGTGATCCGACTCCAGAAGCTTCGATCGTGCTTGCGACTGAGTACAGAGGCCGCTTCGCGCTCGACTTCGCATATGAGGAGTGGTCCGCACCATATCGAGATGCCCTTCACGCTTCGTACCTGCGCGTCGTGGAACACGCGATCCGGCAGGATCTGGACAGCGGGCATTTTGTGCGAGGGACGTTCATCGCGGAGCGAGCTGCAGAGGTGGATCCAGATGCGGAGGAAATCCAGGTCGCACTCGTTCGACTCTATCGGCACTCAGGTGCACACGCCGCGGCGGCGGAGCAGTACGGCCATTACGCCCGGTCAATGCGCGACCTGGGCGTCGAGCCTGTCGCACTCGTAGATGTTTGACGACACCCTGAGGAGATAGGTACACATGCGTATTGACCGGTGTGGAACGGTCTACCTATAGTCCCGCCCGCTGCTAGTACTTCGGTACTAGGGCATCTACTTCAAAGCGCTCGGACGCGCCGAGGCTCCACCTGAAATGGGCACTTAGGGTGGAGCTGAGCGAGTAGTGCAACCGACCGACCTAGTGTCTGGTCGGTTTTCGTGTCTCTGAGGAGGGATACGGAGACCGCAAGGAGGACGAGCGTGGCTCCGCTGAACACACTTAAGCCGTTCTAAGCAGGAGATTCCGATGAAGGATCGAATCCTGCGTCTCGCCATCACCCTTGGCGGGATTGTCGCCATCGCCCTGGCGGGGGGAGCGACCCTCAAGCCTTTCTAGTACCTAAGATCGATACGGCACCCGGAAACCAGGGATTAGGGTTCCGGGGGACCGCCTAGGTACGAGGAAGTCGCCTTGCCGAGGCCTCTGGCCGCGTATATCGCCGGGCTCGTGGGAGCAGCTTTGATTGGCTTGCTCGCCACGAGCCTTGTGTTTCCCGTCGAATCTGGCATCGCCATCCAGATAGACGCAGACCCGAATTCGGTAGGGCCGCTCGACCTTCTCGCCGGACTCGCTTTTTGGACGCTCGTAACTCTCGTAGCGTCTGCTCTTCCGGTGCGGGTCTCCGATGGCGTTCAGGTCGCGGTATCAACCGCTCCGCTAATGGCTGTCGCGGTTCTGGGCGGCCCAACTGCCGCGGCATGGGTCGCCGTCATTGGGACCACCGACGCACGAGAGGTTCGTGGCCGGGTGGCTTGGTACGGCACCCTCGCCAACCATGCGGTGATCGTCCTTCCAGTGATCCTCGGAGCCGTAGGCATTCGGTTATTACGTGGCGCGGGCGAGCCGTTCCAGGAGTTGTTCGCCACCCTGATCGGGACGCTCGTCTATTTCCTTCTCAATCTGACCCTGGTTTCCCTCGTAGTCGTGCTTCGCCTTGGGCGTTCGCTTCGCGAGTTCCTCACCCGAGCCGAGACCGCGAATGTTTGGGCCAACGCACTAACGCTCGCTCCGCTTGGGTGGTTCATGGCGCGCATGTACGAATACCAAGGCGGATGGTGGACCACCGTCCTCTTCGGTCTACCGCTACTTACGACACGCGTCGCGTATCAGCGGTTCGTCGAGATGCGCGA
>VBGT01000116.1 GCA_005889475.1 Chloroflexota bacterium
CTCGGCCCGGTGAACCCCCTCGACCTCCTCGCGATCGTGATGCTCGTGCTCGCCGTCGTCCTCGGCGTGCGATCAGGCGCGCTGCCCCAGCTGCTCGGTCTGATGGGCGCTGCCGTCGCCGCGCTCACCGGCCTCGCGGTGCTGCCGGCGGTGACGCCGATCCTCGACAGCGTGCCCGCGGCGATCCGGGCGGTCATCGTCCTGTCGGTGCTGCTCGGGCTCGTTGGCGTCGGCGAAGCGTTCGGCGCGACGTTCGGGCGTGCGGCGTCGAAGGCGCTCGGCGACGGACTCCTCGGCACGCTCGACCGGGTCGGTGGGGCGCTGGTCGGCGCGGCTCAGGCGATCCTGATCCTGTGGCTCGCGGGGGGCGTCATCGCTTCCGGCCCGTTCCCGAACCTCGCCGCGCTCGCCCAACGCTCGTCGGCGCTGCGGGCGGTTGATTCGTTTCTGCCGCCACCGACGGAGATCGTTCTCGAGCTCGGCCGGATCCTCGATGACAGCGGCCTGCCCGACGTCTTCATCGGGCTCGAGCAGCTGCCGGCGCCGGACATCAACCTGCCGTCCGACGCCCTCGCGCGCGAGATCGGCGCGCGGGCGGCGCCTTCGGTCCTCCGCGTCGTCGCCGACGGCTGCGACCAGCGCTCCAGCGGGACGTCGTTCGTGGTTGCGCCGAAATACCTCGTCACGAACGCGCACGTGGTCGTCGGTGCGGACAGCATCATCGTCCAGACGTCGGGCAACTCGTACAAGGCGACGCCGGTGCTCCTCGACACCGAGCTGGACATTGCGCTGCTCTATGCCGCCGGGGTCAAGGCGCCGCCCCTCACGTTCTCGAGCACGGAGCCGGGGCGGGGCGCGATCGGGGCGGGGATCGGCTATCCCGGCGGCGGGAACGAGACGGTCGTGCCGGCGACGGTCGCCGCGGTCTACTACGCCCAGGGGCTCGACGTGACCGGAAAGAGCCGCGTCACGAGGCGGATCCTCGAGCTTCGCTCGCGGGTGCGGCCCGGCGACAGCGGGGGTCCGCTCGTCCTCCAGAACGGCAGCGTCGGGGGCGTGGTGTTCGCGGAATCGAAGGTCGATCCCACAGTCGGGTACGCCCTCTCGCCGCAGCAGGTGTGGCAGCGGATCGCGCCGGCCATCGGCCGCACGGCTGCCGTTGCGCCCGGCCCCTGCCTCCGCTAGCCGCTACGATCGCGTCGGTCCGGACTGGTCGACGCATGCCCAGCGCGCAGGTCGCGAGGCGCGCTTGGTGCTGGGTATTCGAGGTGACGCTGTGACGCACACGGCCAGGGCCGTGGCGGGCGAGGCCCTTCGCTCGCTGGCCGACCGGTTCTGGGACGGATACCTCTCGGCATACCCGACGTGGGCGACGGTCATCGGCGATCGCCGGTTCGACGACCGCCTCGAAAACGTCTCGCCGGCCGCCATCGCGGCGCGCGTCGACTGGCTCGATGAGATCGCCGCTGCGGCGAAAGCGATCGTGCCGGATGGCCTGTCGCCGACCGAGCGGGTGACGCGGCAGATGCTGGTCGACGAGGCAGCCGGCCAGGCCGCATCGATCCGCACCGGCACGCACGAGTGGACGGTCGACCCGCTCAGCGGGCCGGCCGTAACCCTGCTCGATCTCGTCGACTACCAGCCGATCCGCACCCCGGACGAGGGCCGGGCGATGGTCGCCCGCTGGCGAGGCATCGGCGACTACCTCGACGAGCGCGGCGCGGGCCTGCGGCGCGCGGCCGGCGAGGGTCGGGTGGCGGTCCGGAACCCGGTCGAGCGCGTCATCGACGTGCTCCGCGGCCTCGACGCCATGCCGCCGGAGGAGTGGAAGCTCGCAAGTCCCGCCGCCGTCGAGCACGAGGGCTGGTCGACGGGTGACCACGAGGCCTTCCGGAAGGAGCTGCGCGGGGCGGTGCGCGAGGTCGCCGTCCCGGCGTTCCGCCGCTACCGCGAGATCCTGGAAGGGGAGATCCTGCCCGCGGCCCGACCCCAGGAGCGGCCCGGCATTGTCCACGTGCCCGGCGGCGCCGAGGCCTACCGGACCTGGATCCGCGTCCACACGACGCTCGAGCTCGAGCCGGAGGCGCTCCACGCCACCGGGCTGGCCGAGATCGAGCGCATCGACGCCGAGTTCGTCGAGCTCGGACGGCGCGTCCTGGGGACCAAGGACCTCGAGTCGACCCTGGCCGCGCTGCGCGACGACCCGCGCCTCCGCTTCGACAGGGCGGACGAGGTGTTCGAGACGGCGAAACGCTCGCTCGTTCGGGCCCAGGCCGCGATCGGCGGCTGGTTCGGGCGGGTCCCCGGC
>VBGT01000061.1:0-8101 GCA_005889475.1 Chloroflexota bacterium
GCGGGCGGCGCGAGGTAGTGCTCGGCGATCCATGCCGCAAGGCGCATGCCGAGCTTCGGCAGCAGCGGGCCGTCGGCGCGCACCCGGTCGAGGATCGGCTTCGTCTCGACCCCCTCGACCTCGGCGCCAGGCCCGAGCACGATCCCGAGCGCCTGCCTGCGCCCGAACTCGACCAGCACCGCTTCGCCCGCGGCGAGGTCCGCGAGCCGCTCGGGAACGCGGTACGAGAACGGCCGAAGGCCCGCGGCACCGGCCGCATCGACCGCGACCGCGACGATCCCCTCGGCGGTCACGACGTCCAATTTGAGCTCAGACCCGCGTTCGACGATCCGGGTTCCCGGCCTTCTCGGCGCGGATGATCTCGTCGATCCGAGCCGCGGTCTTCGCGACCTGCCCGGTCTCGTTTGGCACGACGTAGTCGTAGTCGTCCTGGCGCGAGAGCTCGAGCGCCGCATTCCGCTGGCGGATGTCGAGCTCGTCGGCGGACTCCGTCGCGCGCGACTGGAGCCGCGAGAACAGGTCCTCCAGCGACGGCGGGACCAGGAACACGAGGAGCGCCTCGGGGACCTTCTGCTTGACCACCGCGGCGCCCTGGACGTCGATCTTGAGGATCGCGTCCCGGCCGGAGGCGAGCGCCGCCCGGACCTCGTCGCGGGGCGTGCCGTACCAGTGGGCGTGGACCAGGTTCGCCTCGAGGAAGCCGCCGGCGGCACGCTTGTCCTCGAACTCCTCGGGCGAGAGGAAGTGGTAGTGCACGCCGTCGACCTCGTACTCGCGTCGCGGGCGCGTGGTGCACGTGATCACGAAGTACCGCTCCGGCTGCGTGGGGACGAGGCACAGCGACGAGATCACGGTGTCCTTGCCCACGCCCGATGGCCCGGACACGATGACGAGCATCGCGCCGGGGGCGCCCGGGAGCGTCTCCTCGCTGGTCATTGGCGCTCCCGGAGGGCGGCGAGCACGGCCTCGAGCTCGGCCGGCAGCGACGCCTCGGCCCGGATCAACCTGCCGCTGGATGGCGACGTGAGCTCGAGCCGCCACGAATGCAGGAACAGGCGGTCCAGGCCGGCCGGGCCGCGCCGGGACGTGCCCGTGCCGTACACGGGGTCGCCCGCGACGGGGTGGCCGATCGCCTCGAGATGGACCCGGATCTGGTGCGTCCTGCCTGTCACGAGGTCCAGCTCGAGCAGCGTCCAGCCCGCGAACCGCTCGCGGACACGGTAGCCGGTGGTCGACGGCCGGCCTCCCGGCGTCACCGCCATCCGGGTCCGCCGCCCGGGATCGCGCCCGACCCGCGCCTCGATCCGCCCGGCTCCGGCCGAGACCGACCCCTGGACGAGCGCGAGGTAGGTCTTCTTGACCCGCCGCGCCTTCAGCTGCGCCTGGAGCGATGCCTGCGCCGCGTCGGTGCGGGCGACCATGAGCAGGCCGCTCGTGTCGCGATCGAGCCGGTGGACGATGCCCGGGCGCTGGACGCCGGCGATGCCGCCCGGCGCCAGCGCCGCTCCGCGCCCGAGCAGCGCGTTCACCAGCGTTCCGGAACCGTGCCCGGGTGCGGGGTGGACGACCTGCCCGGCGGGCTTGTCGACGATCAGGAGGTCGTCATCCTCGTAGACGACGTCGAGCGGCAGCTCCGGCTCGCCCCGTGGCTCGGCCGGGCTCGGCGGCGGGATCCGCAGCTCCAGCACGGCACCGGGGCTGACGATCGTGTTCGCCTTCAGCGCCGTGCCGTCGGCCGTCAGTCGACCGGCCGAGATGAGGCGCTGGACGTGGCTCCGCGACAGCCCGCTCAGGTCCGTCGCCCAGCGGTCGGCGCGCGCCGGGACGGCATCGGCTGGGATCACCATGCGCCGGGTCTCGTCGGGAGCGTCGTGCTGGGCTGGCATGCTGGGTCACACATGCTCGGTCATGTCCCCCCGTCGCCGCTGGCCCGGCGCGCGACCGATGGCCAGATGCTCGCCGCGAGCAACAGCAGGATGGCGAAGCTGATCGCGGCGTCGGCGACGTTGAAGGTGTACCAGCGCAGGTCGCCGATGCCGGCATCGACGAAGTCGACGACGTAGCCCAGGCGCACCCGATCGGTGAGGTTGCCGAGCGCACCCCCGAGGAGCAGCCCGAGCGTCACCGACAGGCAGCCGTTTCGGCCCGACCGCGCGTGGTACGCCACGATCAGCCCGACGACGACCAGTGACACCACCGCGAACGGCAGTGCCTGGCCGCTGAACAGCCCGAACAGGCCGCCGCTGTTCTGGCCGTGCACGAGGCGAACGAAGTCGCCGATCACGTCGACCGACTCGCCGGGGGCGAGAAACGAGGTCAGCCATGCCTTGGTCACCTGGTCGAGCACGACGACCGTCGCCGCCAGCCCGAGGAACACCGCCCAGACCGGCCGGCCGGCCACGCGCGCGCCGGCCCCTGCCTCGGCGCCCGGCGAGGCCGGGCTCGATTCCGCCGCCGGCCTGCTCGTCGGCTCGACCTCCGTCACTCGACGCCGGGTCCGCCCTGGAGACTGCGCAGTGTGATCCTCACCGATCCGCCTGACAGCTCGACTGTCACAGGCAGCCCGGGGTCCCCGGCGGGCGCGCCCCGCGTCAGCTTGTCCGCCAGGGTCTCCCGGGCCACGTTGGCGAGATGCGGCTCGACCTCGGCCGGTACGCCCTCGAGCCACAGCTCGATCCGCGCGTCGAGATCGAGCCCGGCGTCCTTGCGCAGGTCCTGGATCGCCCGCTGCAGCTCGCGCGCGTCGCCCTCGGCGCGCAACGTGGGCGTGAGCTCCGTATCGATGACCACCACGAGCCCCTCGTCATGGGCGACGGCCGTGCCCGGTCGCGGCGTCGCCTGAATCTCGACCTCGTCGGGCGCGAGCGTCACCCCGCCGAGAGTGACGGAGCCATCAGGATTGAGCTCGAAGGCGCCATCCCGGGCGGCCGTCATCACCGCCGGGATGGCCGCGCCCAGGCGCTTGCCGATCTTCGGCAGCAACGGCTTGACCCGTCGATCGACGAGGCTCGACTCGTCGTCGATCCGCTCGATGTGCTTGACGTTCACCTCTTCGGCGATGAGCGTCAGGAGCTGCTCGACCTGCGCGGAATCGGCGCCGGGCAGTGCGAGCCACAGGCGCGCGAGTGGCTGGCGCATGCGCAGGCCGGCGGTGCCGCGCAGCGTCCGCGCCAGATCGACGACCCTCCGCGCCGTCGCCATCGCCGACTCGAGCGCTGGATCGGCGAATCGCGCCAGCTCGGCGGTCGGCCAGCGCGTGAGGTGCACCGACTCCGGGGCGGCGCCGCCGTCCTCCGGCAGCAGGTTCTGGTACATCGAATCAGCGATGAACGGCAGGATCGGGGCGACGATCCGCGCCAGCGCGACGAGCGTGGTGTGCAGC
Organism: Chloroflexota bacterium; assembly: GCA_005889475.1. Taxonomy (GTDB): domain Bacteria; phylum Chloroflexota; class Limnocylindria; order Limnocylindrales; family CSP1-4; genus UBA5189. The sequence goes on from VBGT01000061.1 coordinate 3,383, forward strand.
GTGGAGAAGGCCGCGTCCCGATCGGCGGCATCGGCGTTGCGCGAGAACCGCCGGCGCGAGAGTCGGACGTACCACGTCGACAGGTCCTCGATGAACGTGTCGATGAGGCGCGCCGTCGCCGCCGGGTCGACGTCGAGCAGCCGGTCCTCGGCCGTGGCCGCGAGACCGGCGACGCGCGACAGGATCCAGCGATCCATGGGCGTCGCGGCGTCGTGCGCTTCGGGGGCCCTGCCGTCGGCCGGAGGCGTCCACCCGGCGGGCTTCGCGTAGGTCACGAAGAAGGCATACGCGTTCCACAGCACCAGCAGCCGGCGGCGGGCGGTGTCGGCAGCGTGCCAGCCGAAGAGGATGTTGTCCTCGGGCCGGGCCGACGTGTACAGCCAGCGCATCACGTCGACGCCCATGCGCTCGGCCGCCTCGTCGAACTCGATCGAGTTGCCCCAGCTCTTGTGCATCGGCCGGCCGTCCTCGCCGAACAGCGTGGCGTAGCCGAAGATGGTCTTGAACGGCCGCTCCCGCCGGAGAACGGTCGACATGGCGAGCATTGCGTAGAACCAGTTGCGGAACTGGCCGGGGAAGCTCTCGGTGATGAAGTCGGCCGGGAACCAGCGCTCCCAGTGCTCCCGGTCCTCGCGGTAGTGCAGCGTCGAGAAGGGCACGATCCCGGCGTCGAGCCACGGATTGCCGACGTCGGGGATCCGGCGAACGGAATCACCGCAGCCCGGGCAGGCGATCGCGACCTCGTCCACGTACGGCCGATGTGGGGTGTGGCCATCGAACGCCTCCCAGCCCGAGATCGCGCGCTCGCGCAGCTCCCCCCGGCCGCCGATCACGTCGAAGGTGCCGCACGCGGTGCAGTCGTAGATCGGCAGCGCCAGGCCCCAGTAGCGCTTCTTGCTGATCATCCAGTCGTGCATGTTCAGCAGCCAGTCGAGCTCACGCTCGTAGCCGAACGACGGGATCCAGCGGATCTCGTCAACGACCTCCATGATCTGGTAGCGCAGGCTGGCGTCGAGCTGCTCCTTGCTGAGCGTCTCACGAGGCTGGTCGTAGACCTCGCCCATCGAGATGAACCACTCGTCGACGAGCCGGAACAGCAGCGGCGTGCCGCAGCGCCAGCAGTGCGGGTACCGATGGGTGTACGGGGCGAGGTGGTAGAAGAAGCCGCGCCGCTCGAGGTCGTCGACGATCGCCTCTGCGGCCGCGGCCGCCTCGCGCCCGGTCAGCCAGTCGAACCCGGCGTAGTACCGGCCATCCTCGTCGATCGGCCCGATGACCGGCAGCCCGAGGCTCTTGCCGAGCTGGAAGTCCTCGGCGCCCGCGCCCGGCGCGATGTGGACGATCCCGGTGCCCTCGTCCTCGCCCACTTCCGACCACGCGACGACCCGGTGCTCATACGGCGAATCGGGCGCGTCGCGGGTGCCCCCGGCGAATGCCTCGCGGACGGCGGGCAGGTCGTCGAATGGCCCGGCGTAGCGCCAGCCGACGAGCTCGCTGCCCGGCTTCGACTCGACGACCTGGAACGGCCCCACGACTGACTGTTTGAGCGTGCCTTTGCCGATCCAGTAGCTCGCCTCGCCCTGGCGGATGCGGACGTACTCGAGGTTCTCGCCAACCGCCGCGGCGACGTTCGCGGCGAGCGTCCACGGGGTCGTGGTCCAGACGAGGAGCGACTCACCCGGCCGGTCGACGAGGGGGAACCGGACGGTCAGCCCGGGGTCCTCGCGGTCCTGGTAACCCTCGTTCATCTCCATCTGGGACAGGCCGGTCCCGCAGCGCGGGCACCAGGGCATGGAGTCGTGGCCCTTGTAGATCCAGCCGCGCCGGTGGCACTCGGCGAGGAAGCCCCAGATCAGGTCGTTGTTCTCGTTGCTGAACGTGTAGTAGCTGCCCCCGAGCTCGGGGTGACCGAGGCGCCCCACGAGCATCTCGGCGGTGTCGGTCAGCGGGCCGTTGGGGCCCTGGATGGTCACGACCTGCCCCGGATCGGCCGCGAGCGCGTCGCGCAGCCGGCGCAGCTCGTCTGGGTCGTCCCAGTCCATCCACATCCCGAGCCGGGTCGACTGCTCCGTCTGCCGGGCTGCGTACGTGAGGACCCGCTGCTTGCACAGCGAGACGAACTCGGCGATGCCGAACGCCTCGATGTCGCGCTTGCTCGTGAAGCCCAGGTCGCGCTCGACGTTGACCTCGACCCATAGCCCCTGGCAGTCGAACCCGTTCTGCCAGCGCTGGTCCGCGCCGAGCATCGCGTGGAATCGCTGGAACAGGTCCTTGTAGGTGCGGCCCCAGGCGTGGTGGACGCCCATCGGGTTGTTGGCCGTGATGGGGCCGTCGAGGAAGCTCCAGCGCGGGCCGCCGGCGTTCTGGGCGCGTAGCTTGGCGAACGTTCCGCGCTCACGCCACTGCCCCAGAAGCTCGTGCTCGAGCCCGACGAGATCCGGGCGTGTCGGTACAGGTCGGAACATAGGGGTCCGGCTATCCTACCCGCGATGCAGCCGGGCCACGAGACTCTCCCGCGTGGCCGCTCACCCTTCGTCGCAGCGTTCCTCTCCCTCGTCTTTCCGGGGCTCGGCCATGCCTACCTCGGCGCGTACCGACGCGGCCTCGGGTTCGCCGCGCCGCCGCTGCTACTTGCCGCGCTGATCGCCGGATTCGCCGTCCGGATGACGCTCTTCGACCTCGGCGGCCTCGCCGTGCAGTCGTGGTTCCAGATCGCCGTCTTCGTCGGCAATCTCGTGGCCCTCGTCTATCGGGCGTATGCGATCGTCGATTCCTGGTCGATCGCCAGGGCACTCTCCGGCCGGCCGGTCGCGTCGCCGACCGCTGCGCTCCGCCAGGCGGGCGTGGTCTCGGTCGCCGGTCTCGCCGCGGTGCTCCTCGTCATGAGCGGCGTGCACGTCGCCGTCGCCCGCTATGACCTGCTGCTGACCGGGACCTCGAACTGCATCTTCAACCCCGACGCGTCCGGCTGCGGGGCCGACGAATCACCCGGCCCGGGCGACGAGACACCGGCGCCATCGGAGAAGCCCACCCCCGAGCCGAGCCTCGGGCCGCAGGTGACCGACGTGCCGATCCCGCAGTGGGACGGCAAGGAGCGGCTGAACATCCTGCTGATCGGTGCGGACGAGCAGGGCGGCGGCCACAACACCGACACCATGATCACGGTCTCGATCGATCCCGAGACGAACCAGGTCGTGATGTTCCAGCTGCCGCGGGACACGGTCGACGTGCCGATCCCGCCCGGCCCCGGACAGCAGGTCTGGGGCTCCGTGTTCTCGCGAAAGATCAACAGCTTCTGGGTGGACGCACGCGCGAGGTCGGATGTCTTCCCGGGCAGGACCGCGAACGCCCGTGGCTACAACGGGCTCAAGGCGATCCTCGGCAACCTGTACGGCCTCGACATCAAGTACTACGTCGAGGTCAACTTCGACGGCTTCCAGAAGGTCGTCGACGCGCTCGGCGGCGTGACGATCAACGTCCAGGTCCCCGTGCTCGACGACAACTTCCCGCAGATCGAGGGCCACCGGTTGCGGCTGTTCGTGCCGGCCGGCATCCAGCACATGACCGGCGGCGAGGCGCTCGACTACGCCCGCTCACGCAAGAGCACCTCGGACTTCGAGCGCGCCGCGCGCCAGCAGCGAGTGCTCGTGTCACTGCGCGAGCAGCTCGACATCGGGCAGACGATCCAGAACATCGAGCCGCTCGCGAACGCGATCGGCCAGTCGCTTCGGACGGACATCCCGCGCGAGCTGGTCCCCCAGCTCCTCGGCCTGGCCGATCGGATCCAGAGCCGGGCCATCCGCTCGGTCATCTTCACGCCGCCGTACTACCAGACCGAGTGCCTGAACTGCCCACCCCGCGGCTACATCATCGTGCCCAGGGTCGCCCGGATCCGGGCCGCGGTCGCCCAGGCGTTCAATGTCGACCCGAACTTCGCCGCGGCGCGTGACGCGCTGCTCCAGGAGGGCGCCAAGGTATGGGTCCTCAACGGGTCGGGACGGACCGGCGAGGCGGCCCGCCTCGCCCAGTTCCTGAGCTATCTCGGCATGGATGCCACCGCGCCCAACCAGCGGCCCGACACCACCGGCCTCCGGAAGACCACGATCCGGGCCTACAACGACGCCGCGGACCGCCTCCCGCTCACGCTCGCGGCCCTCGAGCAGGTGTTCGGCGTCCAGGTCGAGGCGGTCACCAACCCGTCGATCCGCGCCGACTTCGTGGTCATCACCGGCGGCGCCACGCCCCAGCTCACCCCGCCGCCTGTTCCGTAGCCCTAGCGCAATGCCCGCCTCGCGCGAGCCCGGAAATCGTCCATCTTTCACGCCGGGCAAGTTATCCAGCGGTCGGAGGCAGATCACCCCCTGATGCGGAGTCCGGACCGCCTTCGGGCGCTCAGATTGAACGTGCGTCCACCCGTGGATCGGTCGCACGCACTCCAGGGCCGCGAATCGGCTGGATAAGTTGCCCCCGGTGAGAATTGGGCGAAAAAGGGGCCGGGGGTCGAACCTACCGGCTCGGGATCGGGGTGAGCCAGTGGGCGAAGCGCGAATCTCGCCCCCGGACCGCCGCGTAGTACGCCTCGTGTAGCTGTTTGGTGATCGGGCCGATGGCGCCGCCCGCGATGGGGCGGTGGTCGAGCTCGATGACCGGTGCGAGCTGGACGCCCGTGCCACACAGGAACATCTCATCGGCGACGTAGATCTCGGAGCGGTCGATCGA
>VBGT01000061.1:8121-18498 GCA_005889475.1 Chloroflexota bacterium
CGACCGGGATCGCCAGCACCTCGGCGAGCTCGAGGACCGCCTTGCGGGTCACGCCCTCGAGGATGTCGTCGCTCACCGGCGGGGTGAGCAACACGCCGTCACGGACGATGAACAGGTTCGCGGCCGACGCCTCCGAGGCGTGCCCGTCGGGGGTCAGGACGAGCGCCTCGTCGAAGCCGTTGAGCTCCGCCTCGGTCTTCTGGAACGCCATGTTCACGTAGCCGCCGACGATCTTGCCGCGCGCCGGCAGTGCGTCGTCGGCATTGCGGCGCCACGTCGAGGTCATGACCCGGACGCCCGCATCGGTGTCGATGTAGTTGCCGAACGGGATCGCCAGCACGAGGAGCTCGTGGGGCAGCTTGTGCAGGCGAACGCCGATCGACTGGCCGGACTTGTAGACGCACGGTCGGAAGTAGGCGTTCTCGCGGAAGCCGTTGCGGCGCGTCGTCTCGACCACGATCCGGACCAGCTCGTCGACCGCCGGCAGGTCGTGCATGAGCAGCATCCCGGCGTTGCGCCGGATGCGCTCCATGTGCTCGCGCAGCTTCAGCCCGTAGAGCACGCCCTGCTCCGGGTTCCAGTAGGCCCGGATGCCCTCGAACACCGCCGTGCCGTACATGAACGCGTGGGTCATGATGCTGACCTTCGCGTCGATGAGCGGAACGTAGTCGCCCTCGAAGTACGCGATCGCGCCCTCGATCGAGATCGGTGCCCCGTGCGAGCTCGCAAGCGCCGGCGCGTGCGCGTCCTTCTCCTTCTCGGTCAGCATTCGACGGGCTCCTCGATGGACGGCGGCGGGGGCCGCGAGTGGGTTCGAAGCGGCCGGATTATACCTCCGGGCCCCGTTCCCCCACCCTTCCCACAGGTCCTCAGCCCGAGCTGATTCCGATCCCGACGATGACCAGGTAGGCGACATAGAAGGCGCCGCCGACAAGCAGGCCGCGCCCCCGCAGCCGGCCGGAACGGGCCATCGGCAGAAAGATCGCGGCGCTCGCGAGGAACGCGATCCCCGCGGAGGTGAAGGCGAGATAGGTGCCCTGCCCGGCGACCCACGTCGCGGGCGCGAAGACCAGCGCCACCGATGTCGGGATGGCCGACTGGAAGACCATCGCCCCCGTGATGTTGCCCATCGCCAGGGTGTCCTTGCCCTGCCGGATCCAGATGATCGAGTTGAACTTCTCGGGCAGCTCCGTGGCGATCGGCGCCACGACCAGCGCGAGCAGCACCTCGCTCACGCCGATCGAGCGCGCGAGGTGGCCGACCGCGTCGACGAACTCGACCGCGCCGAGGATGATCAGCCCGAGCGCGACCAGCACCTGGAGGTTGATGACGCGCAGACGCGGGCCGCTATCGGGGGTCGTCGTCCGCCCGGCGTCGAAGCGGTGGAACCGGAGCGGCGCGAGGTCCTCCGCATCGACCGACGGATCTGCCTCGAAGTGGCCCTTGACGTACCACCCGTAGACCACGATCAACGCGACGGCGACGAGCAGCTTCGGCCACGTCGGCTCGGCCGGCAGGACGACCGCGGCAGCGATCGCCAGGCCGTAGGTGATGACGAACGTGCGCATGTCGGCCCCGAGCACGGCCGTGTCGACCGGCATAACGTCGCCGGCGTCGCGCCGCCGAGCCTGCACCATGACCGCGAGGCCGGTCACGAACATCGCCAGCGTCGCGAGCATGAACGGCGCCCCGAGGATCGCCCCGACGCCGATCTCGGCCGAGTGGGCCTGGCCCGAGAAGAGGATGGCCACGATCGGGATCATCGTCTCGGGCAGCGCCGTCCCCACGGCCGCGAGCACCGATCCGACCGCGCCCTCGGCAAGGCCGAGCTTCCGCCCGAACCACTCGATGCCGTTCGTGAACAGCTCGGCGCCGGCCAGGATGACGAAGAACGAGACGAGCAGGACGAGCAGGTCCATCGCTGCCTAGCCTGTCAAAAGGCCGCTGACCACGCCCGCCGCGACGACGGCGAGGATCAGGGTGGCGACGACGGCCATCGCGCGCTCGCCCCGCCGCCAGAAGCCCAGCAGCGCCGTGACGACGCGGAGGGCGGGCGTCAGGACGATACCCAGCACCCCGAGCCACAGGAAGCCTTCCGGGCGCAGGGCGAGGAGGTCGGCGGGCAGGCGCGAAAGCGAGAGCGCGGGTCCGCCGGCGAGCGGCGACCCGCCAGCCGAGATCAGCAGCTCCGAGCCGACCGCGACGAGCCCGATCGAGAGATAGGTCCCGGCCTGAAGCACGCGCGCGAGGGCCGGCTCCAGCGCGGTGGCATGGGGACCGGGCGTCATGCGATCCCCGCGGCGCGACGAGCCATCTCGATCGCCGTGTACACGAGCACGAGGACGAACAGGACGCGCAGGGCACGCTGGCCGACCCGATGGCCGAGCCGGGAGCCGATGCTCGCGCCCACGAACACGCCGACGGCGGTGGGCCCGGCCACGTAGGCATCGATGCCGCCGCGAATCAGGTAGACGAGCGCGCTGGCCGATGCGGTGATCCCGATCATCAGGTTGCTCGTCGCCGTGGCCACCCGCAGCGGGACGCCCAGCACCAGGTGCATCAGCGGGACCTTGATGAGCCCACCGCCGATGCCCAGGAGCGCGGAGGCGATGCCCGCGCCGACGCTCCCGAGGGCCGCGGCGGGGAGCCGTTCGACCTCGTAGCCCGGGCCGCCCAGGCCGGCCACGAGGCCGCCGTCTTGCTCGGTGATCCCGGGCTGCCGTGTGCCCCGGTCCGCGCGGGGCTCACCGGCGAGGTGGGCGTGCGGCGGTGTCTCGTCGTCGGTCGCCGGTTCCTCGGCAGGCTGCCGCAGCGCCTGGAGCATGGTGACCGCGACGTACACGAGCAGCAGGGCGAAGAGGGCGGCCAGCAGTCGTTCGTCGATGAGGAACGCGACCGCGCCGCCGACGACCGCCCCGGCCGCCGTGAACAGCTCGAGGACCATGCCCAGCCGGAGGTTCGCCTGGCGGCGCTGCAGGTACACGCCCGCCGACGCGCTGCTCGTGACGATCACGCACACGAGCGAGACGCCGACCGCCTCGCGCAGGGGCAGCCCGAAACCAAGGGTGAGCAGGGGCACGATCAGCAGCCCGCCGCCCAACCCCAGGATGGATCCGAAGGCGCCGGCGGCGATGCCGCCGGCGAGCATCAGCAGCCCGACTTCCATGCGGCGATGTGGTCGCGCACCGCCGCTCAGGCGGCGACTACGGGCGGAGGTGCTGCGGTGCGTACGGGAGCAGGGCGACGTGCCGCGCGCGCTTCAACGCGACGGAGAGCTCGCGCTGGTGGCCGGCGCAGGTGCCGGTCTTACGTCGCGGCTCGATCTTGGCCCGCTCCGAGAGGTAGCGGCGGAGGCGGTTGACCTCCTTGTAGTCGATCTGGACGGTCTTGTCGGCGCAGAACGCACAGACCTTCCGGCGACGTCGGTCGCGGTAGAAGTCGTCGCGCTTGCGGGCTCGGACGGAGGGCATCGGGTCAGGGTCTCCTTGTCAGAACGGGAGCTCGTCGATCTCGGTGTCGTCGAAGCCACCGCGCGGGGCGCCGGCCGGGGCCGCGGCGCCCGCAGGAGCGCCGGCAAACGTGCCGTCGGGGGCGGCTTCACGCTTGTCGAGGCCCAGGACCGTGTCGGCGGTGATGTCGAGCGAGAGACGCTTCTGGCCGTCGTTCGCCTCGTACTCGCGGGTCCGGAAGCGGCCGTCGACGAAGACCCGGCTGCCCTTGCGCAGGCTCTCGGCGGCGCGCTCGCCGCGATCACCCCAGACGCTGACGCGGAACCAGTCCGTCGACTCGATCCATTCGCCGGTCTGTTGGTTCTTGGTCGACTGGTTGACCGCGACGGTGAAGCTGGCCACGGGCCGCCCGTTGGGCGTGTAGCGCAGCTCGGGGTCCCGCCCGAGGTTGCCGATGATCTGGATCTTGCTCAGCGCCATCTCTCCGCCCTCTCAGTCGATCGCGGCCGGAGCCGCCTCGCTCTCCGACTCGTCGATCCGCTCGCGACCATCATCCTCTTCTTCCTCGTCCTCCGCGGACGGAAGCAGCGCCTCGTCGGCGTCCGCGCCGGCGCCCGCCTCGCGCATCGCCCGGGCCGGCCGCTCCTGCCGGACGATGAGGTGACGCAGGACCTCCTCGGTGATGAGGATGCCGCGCTCGAGCTCGGCGATGGCGGTCGTGGGCGCCTCGAACACGACGATGTGGTAGGCGCCCTCGCGGTGGCGGTCGATGGGATAGGCCAGCCGGCGGGTGGTGCGATCGATGATCGCCGAGATGCGATCGTCCGGCGCTTCCGGACTGAAGACCAGCATGAGCTCGTAGCGGCGCACGGCCGAGGACGCTCCTTCCTGTGGGTATGCCCCGCTCACGACGAGTCGGGCGGAGCAGAAAGGTGAGGGGCAGGAGTCTAGCACGGGCCGTGCTCGAGGCCGGCGCAATCGGTCTCGATTGATCCGCGCGCAGGCATGGTTCGAGCCCGGTTGTATCCTCTGGCGTCGCAAGTCCCCAACGCCCAGGGAGTCCCCGTGGCCGATACCCGCATCCTGCTTCTCGGGAACGCCGGGAGCGAAGCGCTGAACAAGATCCTCGGCAAGCCCGGTCGCACGATGACGCGGATCGAGGATGCCGAGCAGTTCGTCAAGGCCGCACCGGACCACGACGTGGTCGTCCTCGACGCCGTGCCGCCGCCGCGCACGGTCGCGGACCTGTGCCGAGAGCTCAGCGCCCTGCCCGACCTCGTCGAGGTACCGATCCTCGCGATCACCTCGACGGACGACGTCGAGGAGCGGATCCGGCTGCTCGAGGCGGGTGCCGACGACGTCATGATCCGCCCGATCGACGAGCGCGAGCTCGACGCCCGCGTCGAGGCCCTCGACCTCCGCCATCGGCGCTCGAAGGAGCTCCGGCCGAGCACGCTCGTCGCGGCGACCCGGCGCCCCGGCCGGCGGCTCATCGCGCTGTACTCGCCGAAGGGTGGGGTGGGCACGACCACCGTGGCGGTCAACGTCGCCCTCGCCATCGGTGCCCGTATGCCCGACGCGGTCGCCGTCGTTGACCTCACGCCGATGGCCGGGCACGTTGCGACACATCTCGACATCAAGCCCAAGCTGACGGTCGGCGACCTGATGCGCGACAGCCAGGGCATGATCAGCCCGGAGATCCTGCGGACGACGTACCTCACGAAGGACGCCCGCGGCATCCAGGTCCTCGCCGGATCGCCGGGACCGTCCACCGCGCCGTTGATGTCGGGCGAGGATGCCACCCGCACCCTCGAGGGCCTGCTCACCGCCGTGCCCAACGTCGTGGTCGATCTCGGATCGCACCTGGACGACCGCGTCGTCGCGTCGCTCGAGGCGGCCGATGACGTGGTCATCGTGGTGACCCCGGACTTCCCGGCGCTCAAGGCGACCTACTCCTTCCTCGAGTACCTCAGCGAGGCCGGCCCTCGAATCGCGGAGCCGACGATCGTGGTCAACGAGGTCTACGCGCTGCAGACGCTCACGCCCGGCGACATCGAGAACGCGCTCGGGCGCCGCGTCGCCATCCGGATCCCGTACGACCCGCTGCTGTACCTCCGGGCTGCGAACCAGGGCACGCCGGTCTTCGCCAGCGCGCCGACCTCGCAGCCAGCGCGGCGCTACGACCAGCTGGCGGCGATCCTGCTGGGCGAGGACGCGCCCACTGCCGCCAGCGAGAGCCGGCGCCGAGGGCTGGCCGGGATCTTCGGCCGGAGCTGATCGGCCGCCGGGCCGGCGACCAGGAAGCGTTCGCTCAGGCGCGGACGGCGGCGCTGGGCGGGATCGCGAACGACTCCTGATCCTCCTCGGCCAGGGCCTCGTAGTGGGCCACGACGAGCTCCTCGATCAGCTCGCGGGCTCCGGGCACGAGGCGTGCTTCGGCGAGGTTCGGCCCGACCCACGCGTACAGGGACGCCGCGTCCTGCCACTCCTCGAACAGGATCGCTTCCTCGCCGCCGTCGGGCTCGAGGCGTCGCGCGAACTTGAGGTAGACGAGACCGGGCTGTTGCCGGAGGAGGGCGACCTGTCGTCGGAAGACCGCGTTGAAGGCACTGACCCTCGAGGCGTTGACCCGAACCCGTAGAACGCGAACGATCACTCCGAGACCAAGCTCCGACGCTGGGCCGGCGCGACGTTCGCGTCCGGCTCGGCGGACGGGCATGCACCAGGTACCGGAACCGCCCCACGCCGATTGCGGGACAGTCTGCCAAGCCGGCCGCCCCGGCTCCAAGAGGCTGACCTTGCGGGTGCATTGCAATCACACGTCAGCTCCATATACGCGAGATTCGACAGGTCAGGCCGTTCCGGCTCCGGGAAATCGAAGAGCGCGCCGGCGTGGCCGGCGCGCTCCGATCGATCGGTCTGCGTGGACGTGCCTTACGGCGTGCTGCCCACGACGTGGTTGCCGGTCTGGCTCTTTGCCTGAGTCCAGGTCGCGTCGGTGTTGCCGTTGAACTTCGGGCCGTACATGTTCCGGACGCCGGAGTAGCCATACGAGTTGAGCGAGCTGAGCGTCCCGCCCGTGCCGTTCTGCTCGTTCAGCCCCTCGAACCACGGGCCGCCGGACGAGCCGCCGGTCATGTCGCAGGGCATGCCCCACGTGGCGTTGCTGGGGGAGCCGTTGGACGAGCTGACATCGACGAAGATCGTGCCGGCGCACCACGTCAGGTCGTTGCCGTGGTACTTGCCGGCGGCCGGATAGCCAAACGCCTCGAGGCGGTTGCCGGTCGAGACGCCCAGGAACTGGATCGGGTACGAGCCGAGCCCGTCCAGCTGCGTCGTGCCCTTGCCGCCCGACCCGACGACGACGAACGCCCAGTCATGGGTGACGGCCTGGTTGTTGAACGCGCCGGCGTGGGCGAAGCCGTAATGGACGAAGATCCCGGCGCTCGTCCAGCAGCCGTAGTAGCTGCCCGAACACGCCGTGGTGAAGGTCGCCGGCTGTCGATCCCAGTTGGGCATGAAGATCCAGTTGGTCGCGAACTCGCCGGTCGTCTCGTCGATCGCGCAGTGTCCGGCGGTCAGGACCATCGAATAGCCGGTGCGGCCGCCGTCGCTGACGACCGTGCCGGAGCACTGCCAGTCTCCGCCGCCCATGTGGAAGAAGACCTTGCCCGTGAGATCGAGGACGGGACCGCCGCCGGCCCACGACGCCCCGGTCACGCCGCCACCGCCTCGGCCGGGCTTCGCATTTGGCGAGGCCTTGACGCCGACCGGCGTGAGGTCACGCGGCTGGGCCGCGGCCATCCGGCCTGGCGTCCAGTAGGCGACGATGCGGTCGTGCTCCGATCGCGCGCCGGCCGGCGCGACGACGAGCGGGACGATGAGCACAGCGAGTGCAGTGCCGATGGCGAGCGCTGGACGACGACGCACTGGAGACTCCCCACTGGTGGTTCGAACCGATTGGGTTGCATCGTACGAAAGTCGAAGGCCCGCGCGCTGTCGTCGGCCCGGACTGACGGTGCGCCGCAGCACCAGCACGATCGTGCCGGAGGCGGGATTCGAACCCGCACGCCCTCGCGGGCAGCCGATTTTAAGTCGGCCGCGTCTGCCCTTCCGCCACTCCGGCGGAGCACCTCGGTGGGCTCGGCGACCATCCGGCCGCCGCGCACCGTCGCACCGACGACCATCGCCGCGCCGATGAGGACCAGGTTCTTGATGATGTATTGGCCCTCGAGGGTCGGCGCGATCGGGAAGACCGTCCACGTCTCGCTCGGGAACAGGACCAGTGGCGTGAAGGTGCCGGCCATCTGCACGGCGAGCAGGAACAGAACGCCCCGCATCCAGCGATTGAGGATCAGCCCGATCCCGATCAGCGACTCCCAAGTCGCCAGCACCGGCAGCGAGACGTTCGGCTGGACGGCGCCGGCGGTGAGCGCCTGGATCGTGCGCGCCGCCAGATCCTCCGCCGGGCTCAGGTTCGGGAAGAACTTGAGCACGCCGAACCACAGGAACACGATGCCGAGCGCGACGCGCACCACGGGCACGCCGAGGCGGGCAAGGGTCTGGGTGATTCGGACGTCGAGCCGGTCGATCGGCTCGGGCAGGCGGGTGGCGGTCACCGGCTCAGGCTACTGCGGAACACGGATCCGTTTCGCCGGGGGCCGCTCCGAGCCAGGCCGAATTCGAATCTGGCAGCGGTGCGCATAACTCCCTATTGGTCGAGCGCCACGGGCGGACTACCTTCGCCGCCCTCCGACCTTCCAGCGACACCTGACGGCGGTATGCATCGAACATGTTGATCGAGTTCAGGGCCTACGCGGATGACTACACCGTCGGCGGCGCGACGGCGTTCGAAGGCGATCGACTTTCGGACTTCCTCGATGTCGTCGACAAGCTCGAGGTCCAGTACGTTACCGTGCGTGGACTCGAGGACGGGCGAAGACAGGACCTGCCGTCAGCGGTGATCCAGCGCGAGGAGCTCTGTATCGTCGCAGCGACGGGTCCGCGAGGGCGAGCGGATCGCCGGCTTCGAACCCGGGCGTATCCAATGCGCGCCGAGGTCGGCCCCTACACGGTGGTTGGCTACTTCCACGCCCTGCCGACTGCCGATCCATTTGCGATCGCGCAGCGCCGCAGCGTGGTTGCATTGAAGCCAGTCCGGGTCGCCTTCGACGTCGCCGGCGACCGCATCGAGGAGACCCACGACACGTTGCTCCTGATGCGCGCCAAGATCACATCGTTCGACTCTGCGAGCGATGAGGCGATGGGCCTTTCGAAGGCACTGGAGGTCCTGGTGAGGCGCGACCTGCAGGCAAAGGACCTGACCGGCAAGGGTTCACTGGCCTGAACGCGTACGAGAACAGTGGAGGCGACGAGCGGATTCGAACCGCTGAATAGAGGTTTTGCAGACCTCCGTGTTGAACCACTTCACCACGTCGCCCCGAGGGCCGTCGGATTGTGCCACAGGCGACGAGCGCTCCCGGCGAAGTGGTTGCCCCTCGAGGATTCGAACCTCGCCTAACGGATTCAAAGTCCGCTGTCCTACCACTAGACGAAGGGGCAACGTGCCGGCTCGGTAGCGTAGCGGTTCAGCTACCTCGATTCCCCGGACAGGACGACCTTCGTCTCGTCGGACCAGTGGAGGCCAAGTCCGTGCCGGCGGCCGAACTGTTCGCGATGAGCGGAGCCGCCGACCGGATGCGCTTCTCGGGCGGCATGTAGTACCCGCGAATTGCTTGCCAAAGCGGCCGACTAAAGGCGGGTCCAGGTTCCGCAATTGGTCGACGAGAAACCCTTGTCAGTTCGCGCGATGTCGACAACGGTGCGAGAGTCGACGATGTCGTTCTCAATGAGCCCATCGCCCGAGAAGTTCCTGAGTCTCTCCCAATAGCACGACGACCCGCCGCTGTTCCGGTACCGACCCGGCTTGACATCCACGCCAACGAAATAAGTCCCCGCCCCGAACGATGTCAAGCTCGTCGTGATCCGGGACAAATCGGATGTCCAGGTACCGCAACCCTCGGTATGGAACCCTTCATCCGACTTCGCGATTGCGACAATCGACACGTTATCGGTGATGTCGTTCTCGATGGTGTCGTCGCCCGAAAAGCCGCTCAGTCGCTCCCAGTAGCAGCCATCGCTCGGCTCCCGGGTGCGGTAGGTGCCCGCTTTGATGTCTACGCCGACCACATAAGTGCCATCCTCGAATGTCAGGAATGACGTCGTGGGCGCTGTTCTGGTCGTCGGTTCCACGTTGGTGGACGAAGGCGATACGCCGGGCTCCGCTGTGTCGCGAACCTCCGGGTTGGACGGGGGCGGCGTCACGTAAATGATGATCGGGGTCGCGGCAGGGGCGGCGCAGCTGGCAAGGGGCACTCCGTGCTCGGGATTTCGCCGCGCGACGATAGCCCACCTTGGATTACCGGTCTATCGTGGAGTGCCCACTACCCTGTCCGGGGTGAGGATTGTCAACACAGGGCTGCGTGTCCTGCTCGCCGTTTGGATCGTCGGGTTTCTCGCGATCGCGTGCGCGCCAGTCATGACTGGCAACGCCACCGCGGGAGGGTTGTGACTCCTCGCGGGCGGAGTCTTGCTCTTGCCCTGGCTCGTCGGCGTGCTCTGTCTCGGGGTACTCGTCTGGTTGACGACTCCATGACGTCGATGATCTCGCTCGACGCCGCCTGGGAAGCCGTTCACGAGGCTCTCCCTGCCCGCTGGCAGGTCGGATCCGTCACGTTCGATCCGGACGTCCGCGCGTTTTTCTGTCACCGCCCGCGGGCCGCATCCCGGCCGCGGCAAGGCACCCGTGACCGTCTCCGGAACCGGGGAGGATGAGACGACCGCCCTGCGGGATCTCGACGACCGACTTCGCGGGGTCCCGAAGCCTGACGGTGGGCGGATAGATGAACTCCGGCGTCGGCTGCGGCTG
>VBGT01000059.1 GCA_005889475.1 Chloroflexota bacterium
CGTGACCGACGGGATGTCCAGGCCCTTGGTCACGAGGCTCGTGCCGACGAGCACGTCGAGGCGGCGGTCCGTGAACGCGTCGACGACCCGCTCGGCGGCGCCCTTCCGCTCCACGACGTCTCGATCGAGCCGGCCGACGCGCAGGCTCGGGAAGCGCTCGCGAACCTCGCGCTCCACCCGCTCGGTGCCGCCACCGAGATAACGGATCCGCGCCGAGCCGCAGCTCGGGCAGCGCGACGGCATCGGCCAGGCCCGGCCGCAGTGGTGGCAG
>VBGT01000060.1 GCA_005889475.1 Chloroflexota bacterium
CACCTCCACCGTGGGCGGTGCGCCGCTCAGCCGGATCGGCAGCCGGAACCGGTCGATCGCGCCCTCGCGGGCCCGGCCCTCCGTCTCCACCGACGGCGTCGCCGAGCCGAGCACCACCGGCGCGCCCGCCAGCCGGCCGAGCTCGACCGCCGTGTCGCGCGCCTGGAGCCGCGGCGTCCGATCGCTCTTGTACGCCGCGTCGTGCTCCTCGTCGACCACGATCAGGCCGACGTCGGCGAGCGGCGCGAGCACGGCCAGCCTCGTGCCGACGACGACGTCGACCTCGCCGCGACGGATGCGTCGCCACTCGTCCGCGCGCTCCCCGTCGCCGAGCGCGCTGTGGACCAGCGCGACGCGGGCATCGAGGTCCGCCCGCAAACGGTCCACCAGGGGCAGCGCGAGCGCGATCTCGG
>VBGT01000118.1 GCA_005889475.1 Chloroflexota bacterium
GTTCAAGCCCGACCAGTTCTTCGCAGGGATCGGCGCGAGGCTTTTCGGGGTCGTCAAGCTGTCGGACCTCCTGGAGCAGCTCCCCTTCGACCCCAAGGACGTTCCGACCTTCGTCGGCCAGGCCCTCGATCTCGCGACGACCCTGGCGGACAACGCGCGGCGGCTCCAGCAGGCGGTGAACCAGGCCGAGGCGACGATCGGCAATTCCGCCACCCAGCTGAAGGCGGCACTGTCCACGTTCGCCGCGGATTTCGCCGCGTTCACGACGAACCCGAGCGGCGCGGTGAACGTCGGGAAGATCACGACGGACCTCGACGCCGTCAAGGCCAAGCTCGGCCCATTCGGGTCCGCGCTCGATTCCGCGACGGCACTTCCGCGCGCCCAGCTCGAGCAGGCCATCGGGCTGGTCCGTCGGCTCGAGGCGCAGCTCGCGAACGTCAACACCGCGGTGGGGTTCATCGAGCAGCTCGCGAAGGGGCAGCTGCTGCCGGAGGTCGTCTCGGCGCGCCTCGATTGGTCGACGCAGATCCCACGCTTCAAGCTCGGGCCGCCCCCGAGCACGAAGGTGCCCAATCCGAACGACGCGATCATCTTGCCGGTCGACGCGGCCGGAGCGCCGATGGACTACGCGACGCTGAAGCTGGCCGTCGACCTCCAGGCGCCGACGGCGCCCGGCGGCACGCCGAGCGCCCTCGTGTCCTGCTCGATCTCCGCGATCGACCTCCAGCTGATCGCGCCGGAGACGTTCCTTGTCCTCCACTTCGAGAAGTTCGAGTTCTCGCTCGTCCCGGGCAAGAAGCCGGACGTGAACGTGGTCCTGCGCAAGAACGCCATCGAGTTCAAGGGTCCGCTGAAGTTCGTCGAGACGCTCAAGGACGTCATCCCGTTCGACGGGTTCAGCGATCCGCCGTACCTCGACGTGACCGCGCAGGGGATCGATGCCGGGTTCACCATGGCGATCCCCAACCTCTCGGTCGGCGTCTTCAGCCTCGAGAACATCTCGGTCGGCGCCAAGCTGAAGATCCCGTTCATCGACGACTCGCTGCAGGTCGGCTTCAACTTCTGCACGCGGGAGAACCCGTTCCGTCTCAGCGTCATGCTCTTCGCCGGCGGCGGATTCGTCGGCGTCACCGTCACACCCGCGGGCGTGAAGGTGCTCGAGGCGGCGCTGGAGTTCGGCGCCGCGATCTCGGTCAACTTCGGGGTCGCGAGCGGCAGCCTCTCGGCGATGGCCGGCATCTACTTCAAGATCGAGATGACCTCGAATGGCGAGGAATGTACGCTCACCGGCTATTTCCGCCTTCGCGGCGAGGTCGACGTCCTCGGCCTGATCTCGGCGTCGATCGAGCTGTATCTCGCCCTGAGCTATGAGTCCGGAACGAACAAGGCCGTCGGGCAGGCGACGCTGACGATCGAGGTGGAGGTCGCGTTCTTCTCGACATCCGTCAAGGTCAGCGCCGAGAAGCGTTTCGCAGGATCAGGCGCGGACCCGACGTTCCTGCAGCAGATGGGCCTGCGACCCGGCGCGCCGGCGGGCGAGCCGCGGCCGTGGGACGTCTACGCGAGGGCATTCGCGTGACCGAATCCGTCGTCCTGACGTGCCTCCCGAACGGCATCGGCCCGGACGGGCCCCGGGTCACCGTCTTCGTGACGCCCCGGCTCACGCCTGGCGGGAACCAGCCCGCACCACTCGGCGACTTCCCGGTGTTTGCCACCTGGCCGACATCGGTCAAGACGCTGCTCGGCGAGGGCGCCCTCACCGTCCTGGTCGAGAAAGTGGGCAGTCCCGCGGGCACGCCACCGGACAAGATCGCGGTCAGCCTCGATCCGACCGCCCCGCCGATCGACGAGAGCCTCTGGCAGCGGCTGTTCGACCCCGCGAAGGTCGGCGTATTCCCGCTGAACCCGGGGCCTGGCAAGCCAGCCGCCGGCTTCCAGGACTTCTCGGGGCGGAAGGTTCGCAGCTTCCCGGCCTCGAGCGTCGCGCAGCAGATCGCGAGCCTCTACAACGACGTCGCCGTCACGTCGCCGACGACCTTCCCGTCCGTGAAAGACCCGGCGCTGGCGAGTCTTGGCCCGCTCGGTGTGGTCAGCCTCGACCCGCGCGCGAAGTACGCCGAGATCGAAAAGGGCTTCGGCAAGGACGTGCAGGCCGGCATCGAGGGCAGCGGCGGCTACTACCGGCCGACGGGGCCGATGACGACCGCCGAGCGGAACGTCATGGCCTTCGTCCAGGCGCGGCGCTTCTACGACCGACCCGGAAAGATCGTTGACCTGCCCAAGGGCAAGCCACCCATCGACTTCCACGGCTACGTGTCGTTCCTGGGTGACTACCCGCTGCTCCTTCGGCGGTTGGGCCTGGCGATCGACCTCGTGCTGGACGCGCAACCCCCGGATCTGGGCCGGATCCGGCTGCTCGTCGAGCCCGTCCCGAACGGCCTCGAGCTGACGGGCAAGGAAGCGGCTCGGCCCTGGACGAACTACGA
>VBGT01000119.1 GCA_005889475.1 Chloroflexota bacterium
ACCGACGGACGCCGTCGTCCGCGTGGTCCTTGCCTGTGTGTGCGGCTCCGATCTGTGGTTCTGGCGCGGTCAGACGGCCCACGATCACGATGGCACGGGCCACGAATTCATCGGCGTCGTCGAGGCCGTCGGGTCGGCGGTGACGGCCGTGCGCGAGGGTGACTTCGTGATCGCGCCGTTCGCGTTCAGCGACGGGACCTGCGCGAACTGCCTCGCCGGCATCCAGACGGCGTGCGTCAACGGGGGCTTCTTCGGGGGCAACGGGGTCGATGGGTGCCAGGCGGAGCGCGTCCGCGTCCCCCAGGCCAACGGAACGCTGGTGAAGGTCCCGGCCGGCACCTACGACGACGCGACGATGCGCTCGTTGCTGACCTTGTCGGACGTCATGGGCACCGGCCACCACGCTGCGGTGAGCGCCGGCGTGAAGCCCGGAGACACGGTCGCGGTCGTCGGCGACGGCGCTGTAGGCCTATCGGCGGTGCTCGCCGCGAAGCGCCTCGGCGCTGGCCGGATCATCGCCCTCTCCCGGAACCCGACCCGGCAGACCTTGGCCCGCGAATTCGGTGCGAGCGACATCGTCGAGGAACGGGGAGAGGCGGCGGTCGAGGCTGTGCGCGGCCTTACCGGCGGGATCGGCGTCGACGCGGCGCTCGAGTGCGTCGGGACCGACGACGCCGTGTCCACGGCGCTCGCGATCGCCCGGCCCGGTTCGACGGTCGGTTACGTCGGCGTGCCGCACGGCGTCGAACTGTCGGTCCCGGACATGTTCTACCGCAACGTCGGCCTGAAGGGCGGCCCGGCTCCAGTCCGCGCATACATCTCCGAGCTCCTCGAGGACGTGCTCGCCGGGCGCATCAACCCGGGGCGCGTATTCGACTGGGAGACCGACCTCAACCACATCGCCGAGGCATATGCCGCGATGGATGAGCGCCGCGCGATCAAGGCACTCGTTCGCGTTGGAGCGCGCTAATGGACAAGTTCCCGATCGGACACGCGCCAGAGGCGGGCCCAGGACCACGAAAGGAGACATGACGTGCAGATCCTGCCGAAACAGCCGACGGTGAGGGCCTCGGCCGACAACTTCATCGGAGACGCCTGGTACGACGCGCTCATCCGCGGGGAAGAGCCATCCCGAATCCGTGTCAGCGTCGTCCGCTTCGCGCCCGGCGCACGGAACGCCTGGCATTCGCACGCGGTGGGCCAGACCGTCCACGTGACCGAGGGCGTCGGGCTCATCCAGTCGCGGGGCGAGAAGCCCGTCGAGATCCGCCCCGGGGATACGGTCTACACGCCGCCTGGCGAGTGGCACTGGCACGGGGCCGCCCCAGACCACTTCATGACCCATCTCGCGATGTGGGAAGCGTCCGCCGAGGGCAAGGAAGCCGAGTGGGGCGAGCAGGTCGGCGACCCCGAGTACCTGGCCGCGGCGGAGGATGCGTCGCGATGAATCCCACCTACACCTTCACCGGGCAGGTCGCGCTGGTCAGTTAGCAGGTCCTCAGCGTTGTGGCAAGTCAAACGCCAGAATCGGGTCTCGCGAGATGCGTCAAGCGCACATCCCGGCACTGGTTGAGCCGGGATCCCTTGACGGGCAGATCGTTAGTATGCTAACGTACTACTCGATAGCTTGCTAACGAAGGAGGCCAAGCGATGACCGCTCTTACCCAATCCGCACATGTAGAACCCAACCCGTCCGCCGAGCTTCCGGTGCGACCGCCCCGATTCGGAGGTGTCCTGTGGCGCCTCTCGCGGCGCACGAACGGGTGGGCCTTGCCCCTGGCTGGTCGGCGATGGAATCCCGCCCTTGGCCTGGTCATCCATCGGGGACGCCGCTCCGGTCGCCCGTACGCGACACCGGTGGCCGCTCGGCGGGTGGCCGATGGCTTCATTGTCTCGCTTGCGTTCGGCGCGCAGGTCGACTGGCACCGCAACCTCGTCGTCGCTGGTGGAGGCACGATCCGCTGGCGGGGCCGGGACTATGAAGTGGCCGGACCTGAGACCATCGGCGCCGACGAGGGTCGGGCCGCGTTTGACCTGGTCCAGCGCTTGTTCCTGCGGCTCGCCGGCGTTGACGGCTTCATCCGAGTCCGCGACGCGTCAGTCACGACCCGATGACCGAGTGGTCGGTTCAGTTGCCCGGGAACGTTGGCGGCGATGACGCTGAAGGCTCGAGGCCCGCGTCGAGGTCGGAGACATTCGCCGTCGAGGACAGCCTGGGCTATCTCCTGAACCGGACGGCCCGGCTGATGGCGAACGAGCTCGCCGACAGGCTGCGACCAGCCGGCGTCGCCATCGGCCAATGGGCGGTGCTGTTGTTCCTGTGGGCGCGCGACGGGCTGAGCCAGGCCGAGCTCTCGCGGCTGGTGGCGATCGAGCCGCCGACAATGGTTCGGACGATCGACCGG
>VBGT01000120.1 GCA_005889475.1 Chloroflexota bacterium
CCGATGCGCGCGAACAGTCGCTCCTGAAGCTCGCGCAGCGGCAGGTCGGTCGTATCGACGACGACGTCGGCCTCGGCGCGGATCGGGTCGAGCAGGCGGCGCTCGAGGGCGATGGCGGCCTGCGTGCTCCGCCCGTTTGCGAGCGGGTGCCGGTGGCGCGTCTCGGAGAAGCGCCGGATGATCGCCTCGTCGCTCGCCTCGAGGAAGAACACCTGCGGCCGGATACCGCGGCCCTCCAGCGCGCCACGCATCCGGCGGTAGGCGGTCTCGGCGTCGCCGGCGCGCACGTCGAGCACGATCGCAACACGGGCGAACCGCTCCGGATGGTGCACGACCAGCTCGGCGAGGCTCGGCAGGAGCTCGCTGGGCAGGTTGTCGACCACGGTGTAGGCGAGGTCCTCGAACAGCTTCGCCGCGGCGGTCTTACCGCCGCCCGACAGCCCGCTGAGGAGGACGACATGCGGGCTGCTCGAGCCCTCGATCTCGGGCGTGGCCTCGTTCATCTCGTCGAGAATAGCCCCTGGCCTCGCGCTATCGGCCGGTGCGCCGGATGAACACGATCGTGCCCTCGAAGAGGATGTACAGCGTCACGCCGAGGACCGTCGGGCTGACGAGGTCGCCACCGGGGGTGACGACCGCTGCGAAGATCGCGATCCCGAGGATGACGATCCGGCGCGAGCGACGAAGCCGGTCGGACGTCACGATCCCGACCCGCGACAGCCCGACGAGGAGGATCGGAAACTCCATGAGCACGCCGAAAGCCAGGAACAGCGTGGACATGAAGTCGAAGTAGCTGCGGATGTTGATCGTCTTGTCGACGCCCTCGGGCACGAACTGCAGCAGGAACTGGGTGGCGAACGGGAGGATCACGTAGGCGATTGCGACGCCGATCGCGAAGAACACGAGCGCCGCCGGGATCCACGGCAGGACCGCGCGTCGTTCGGCGGCCGTCAGACCGGGCGCGATGAACCGCCAGACGTGCCACAGGAGCACCGGCATCGCCAGGATCACGCCCGCGACGAAGGCGATCTGGATGCGGATCGCGAAGCCGTCGCCGAGCTCGAGCTGGATCAGCTTGACGTCGGACGGGAGGGCCGTGCGAAGCAGCTCGATGATCGGACCGCCCCAGGCGAAGCCGATGGAGCCGCCCACGGCGATCGCGAGGAACGACCAGACGATGCGGTTGCGCAGCTCGGCGAGATGGCCGGTCAGGGACATCGCGCCTACCTGCGGCTCGACGCGTTCGACGACGGTCATCGAGAGCCGGTCAACCGCGGTGCGGGCTCGTCAGCACGGCGCGGCGGCCGTGGCGCGAGTCAGGACTGGTTCGAATCGCTGCGGGGCGCGTCGGCTGTCGCCGGCGGCGTCGAGCCCGACTCGGCAGGCACGTCGGGGGCAGCCGGGGCGGCGGGAGGCGCGGCAGGCGCGGGATTGGCGGCGGGTGCCGACGCCTGTGTCGGGGTCGCGGGCGCCGGCGCCGGACTGTCGAGCTTGGCCGCGTCCGAGACGTCGGTGGCGGCCTTGCGGAACTCGCGGACGCTCTTGCCGAGCGACGCGGCGACGTCGGGGAGCTTGCCCGGCCCGAGCACGACGAGGGCGATGATCAGGATCAGGATCAGCTCGCCTGGGCCGATATTGGGGAACGGCATGGTGGTCCTCAGAGCCTCGGCCAAGAGGCCGGCTGGCGGTCAGCTACGGTAGCACAGGAAGCTTGACAGACCAGCTCTGAGCGACGTCTGAGAGCCGGCTGACGAGCTCGGAATTCGAGCCCGCGGCGCCGTCGCCGATCGCGGCATTGGCAATCCCGCGGGACACGTTCACGAGCAGGCCGCCACCGGCTCGGGCGCCGGCCGGTGGCGCGGTCGCCGGCCCGAAGCGGAGCACGGGCTCGACGTTCCCGCCCTGTGCCCCCACGCCGGGGACCAGGACGGCAAGGCCGGGCGCGATCGAGCGGATCGCCCGCAGCTCCTCCGTTGCCGTTGCGCCGACCACGAGCCCAACGGTCCCGCCCGGTCCCCACGTCGCGACTTCGCGGGCGACCCTCGCCCACAGCGGCTCGTCGGGCGCGCTGAACGCACCATCGCCGTCCCAGGCCGCTCGGACGCGGAGGGCCTGCAGGTCGGCGGCGCCCGGGTTCGACGTGCGACACAGCGCGTAGGCGAATCGATCGAGCCGGTCGAGGTAGGTCAGGAGCGCCTCCTGCCCGACGTACGGGTTGATCGTGACCGCATCGACGCCGAGCGCATCGAAGTAGGCGATCGACTGGCGGATCGAGGTCGTGTCGATGTCACCGCGCTTGCCGTCCGCGATCACCGGCACGTCGGCCGGGATCCGCGCCCGGATCCGCTCGAGCGACGCAAGCCCGGCCGAGCCGAATGCCTCGTAGAACGACAGGTTCGGCTTCACCGCCGCGGCGTATGGCAGCGCTGCCTCGAGGACCAGCTCGGCGAAGCGCTCGATGCCCGACACGTCCGATGAAAAGCCGCGAGGCAGAGCACCGTCTTCGTCGCCGCGCTCCTCGCGGCAACGCGCTCGAGGTAGGTCGACGCGACAGGCGGGCTCACGGGCTGCCGGTCGGTGCTGTGCCGGATCCCGCGGGAGCAGCCGTCGGCGTGGGCGTCGGCAGCGGCGGCAGCTGGTCGGCGGGGATGAACCACCCCGGCCGCGATGCCGCATCGAGACCGGCCGAGAGCGTCAGGGCGATCGGCTCGCCGACGGTCCAGTTCGGCGCCGTGCCGGTCAGGGGCACCAGGTACAGGTCGACGACCCCATGGTCCAGGCGGAAGAAGGCGATCGAGTCGCCCGCGGGCGACCACACCGGGCTGAACGAGAGCTCGTCGTTGGTCAGCTTGAGCAGCTCCGTGCCGTTCCGCGCGTCGAGGATGACGACGTCCGTCCCGAAGCTCGTCGTCTTCGTCGCCGCGACGTAGCGGCCGTCGCGCGACCACGACGGCGCCATGTAGCCGGCCGTGGTGAGCGCGCTGGTCTTCCCTGTCGCCACCGTGTAGCGATTGATCGTCGGTGTCCCGCGGGCCCCCTCACGGGCGTCCTTGACGTACAGGAGGATCTTGCCGTCCGGCGACCAGGCTGGATCCTGATGCCCGAGCGCGAGGCTCTCGGCCAGCTGTGGATCGGTCAGCTTCTTGGTCTGCAGGTCGAGCAGCTTGAGCACGATGTCGCTGCGTGTGGGGTCGGGCCCGTCGGTGATCAGCGCGGCCGTGGTGCCATCGGGTGAGATGGCCGGCTCACGGATGAAGTAGGACCAGGTGTACGAGCCGTTCCTGACGCGTCCGGTGAGCACGGTCTTCGGAGCGCCCGTGCCGTCCGCATTGACCTGCAGCAGGCTCGGGATCGACAGGTTGTACGTCCGGATCCCGTCGTTCGTGATCCACTTCCCGCTCGCGCGCGTGTCGTGGACGTAGTAGACGCTGGTGCCGTCGGGCGACCACACCGGCATCGAGTCGTCGCCGCTGTCCGTCAGCTGGCGCGCCTGCTCCCCGGACTGGACCCAGATGTTCCCGTCCTTGGCGTACAGCAGCGAGCCGGGGACCTTTGTCCGCGGGTCGACGATGATGACGTTCGACGGCGTCGGGGTCCGAACCGGACCGCCGGGCCCGCTGGGCCCGCCCGGGCCCGCGACTGTCGGCAGCGAGCCGCCGAGAAGTGCGTAGCTCGCGGCAGCGATCACGATGAGCCCGACCGCGGCCAGCACCGGCCCGACCTCGACCGGTATGAGCCGCCGACCGGCCGGAGCCGGCGCTTCCTCGGCGTCGATGACGGTCGGATCGGCGCGGGTCACGCAAGCCTCAAGACGACGGCGCTCAGCTCGCCGGAGCTGCCTGGACCGCGGGGCCCGGGCCGACCGGCACGGGCGCGGCTTCGAGCATCGCGCGAGCCTCGGGGTGGAGGCCCGACGGGGCCGCGTCGCGGATCTGGAGCTGCAGTGATTCGATGCCGCCGAAGCGGCGGCTCTGGAGCTGGGCGACAACGTCGATCGAGTCGCCCTCGGCGACCTCGTGCGACAGCTCCGGCCAGCCGAAGGCGATGCCGTCGAGGACGTCGAGCCGGCGCTTGAGCACCAGCTGGGTGTGGCCCCCGTCGGCCTCGCGGGCGCGGGTGACGGTGAGTCCGAGGATCGCGACCAGCGGCTCCGGGTTGCCCACCCCGCAGGGCGCGAGGCGAAGCAGGTCACGGTGGAGCGCGTAATCGACGTCCCGAGCGTGGACGGCCACGTCGATCGACAGTGACGGGACCGGATCGGGCGGCGCCGTCGAGGCGGCGAGCGCGATGAACCGCTCGCGGAAGGCGGGCCAATCCTCGGTCCGGATCTCGAAGCCTGCCGCGCCCGCGTGGCCACCGTGGCGCAGGAGCAGGTCGCTGCAGGCGGCGAGAGCGTCGGCGAGATGGAGCTCGCCGCTGCTCCGGCACGACGCGCGGATGATCGAACCCAGCTCGGCCCCCACGATCGCGGGCCGCCTACGCTCATCGGCGAGGCGCGACGCCACCAGTCCGACAATTCCCACCGGCCACGGCCCGCGGACGATCGTCGCCGGCGCGTCGTCGACGGCATCCGGCGAGATTCGCG
>VBGT01000117.1 GCA_005889475.1 Chloroflexota bacterium
ACTCATCTTCCTCGACCTCCGCGACCGTCACGGTCTGACCCAGGTCGTGATCGACGGCGCGGACGCGCCCGAGGCCCACGCCATCGCGTCGAAGGTGCGCCCCGAGTTCGTCGTGACGGCCGTCGGCAAGATCGCGAAACGGCTCGAGGGGACCGAGAACAAGCGCCTCGCGACCGGGGCGATCGAGCTCCAGGCGACGGAGCTCACGATCCTCAACGAGTCGAAGACGCCGCCCTTCTACATCAACGAGCCCGAGGCGGTCATCGACGAGGCGCTGCGGCTCAAGTACCGGTATCTCGACCTGCGGCGCGAACCCATGGCCGAACGCCTCCTCCTTCGCTCGAAGCTCGTCCACGCGATCCGGGAGGCCCATCAGAAGGCCGGTTTCGTCGAGGTCGAGACGCCGGACCTGATCAAGGCCACGCCCGAGGGTGCCCGCGACTTCCTCGTCCCGAGCCGGCTCCAGCCCGGCAACGTCTACGCCCTGCCGCAGAGCCCGCAGCAGCTCAAGCAGCTGCTGATGGTCGCGGGGGTCGATCGCTACTTCCAGATCGCGCGGTGCTTCCGAGACGAGGACCTGCGCGGCGACCGGCAGCCCGAGTTCACCCAGCTCGACCTCGAGATGAGCTTCGTCGACGAGGAAGCTGTCATGGAGTTCGTCGAGTCGATGATCGTCGAGGTCTCGCGTGCGAGCGTGCCCGATCGGCCGCTGCAGTCCGTGCCGTTCCCGCGGCTCACCCATGCCGAGGCGGTGGACCGCTACGGCTCGGACAAGCCGGACCTGCGATTCGGGATGGAGCTGGCGAATCTCGCTTCGGCGCTGACCGACGCCCAGAGCCATCCGATATCCGGCTTCCGCGTCTTCGACGAGACCCTCGCCGCGGGCGGCATCGTCAAGTCGCTCGTCGCGCCGGGCCTGGGTGGCGCGTCCCGGCGCGAGACCGACGAGCTCACCGAGGCGGCGCGCAACTATGGCGCCGCGGGCCTGGCGCACCTGGCCGTCGAGTCGACGGGCGCGGTCAAGGGGCCGATCGTGAAGTTCCTGGGTGATCGCCACCGCCGGTGCAAACCCCGGCGACCTCGTGCTCATCGTCGCGGACACCGAGAAGGTCGCCAACGAGGTCCTCGGCAAGCTTCGGGCCGACCTCGGCCTGCAACTGGGGCTCGCCGACGAGAACGTCCTGTCCTACGCCTGGATCACGCGCTTCCCGATGTACGAGTGGGACGCCGAGAACGAGCGCTGGCACGCCACGCACAACCCGTTCTCGGGCGTGCTGCCCGAGGACGAGGCGCTGCTGGTCACCGCGTCTGGCGATCCATACCGGCCCTCGCCGCGCGACCCGGCCGGCCGCGCGCGGGCGATGCAGTACGACATCGTCCTCAACGGCTGGGAGCTCGGCGGCGGCTCCGTTCGCATCTGGCGGCGCGACCTCCTCGAGCGCTCGTTCGCCCTCCAGGGTCACACCGCCGAGGCGATGCACGAGAAGTTCGGGGCGATCCTCGACGCCTTCGACTTCGGCGCCCCACCGCATGGCGGGATCGCGATCGGCATCGATCGCTGGGCCGCACTGTTCTCGAAGCAGACCAACATCCGCGAGGTGATGGCCTTCCCGAAGACGCAGTCGGGCGGGGACCTCATGCTCGAGGCGCCGTCGCCGCCGGAACCGGAGCAACTCGCCGAGCTCGGCCTGCGGTTCGTGGGCGTCAAGGCTCCCGACCCCGGCTCGGAGTCGATCGCCTGACCGACGCGCCCATCGTCCTGGGCTTCCTCGAGCCGATCGCACGTCGCCCGCGGCTCGCCGCGCTGGCCGGCGCCGGGTTCATCGCGTTCTCGGGAATCTTCTACCGGTTCGCCCACGTCACGCCCGAGACGGCGACCGTCTTCCGCTGCCTGTACGGGCTGCCGATCCTCGCCCTCGTCGGCTGGCTGGAGCACCGGCGCTACGGTCCGCTGCCGTCTCGCGCCGTGTGGCTCGCGATCGTCGCCGGGATGTTCTTCGCCGGCGACCTGCTGGCGTGGCACCACGCGGTCGATCAGGTCGGGGCGGGTCTCGCTACCGTGCTCGGCAACCTCCAGGTGATCGTCGTCGCGCTGGTCGCGTGGCTGGCCTTCGGCGAGCGCCCGCCGCGGAGCGTGCTCCTCGGGCTGCCGATCGTGCTCGCGGGCGTGCTGCTGATCTCGGGCCTCGTGGGCACGGGGGCGTACGGCGCAAACCCGCCACTGGGTGCGGCGCTTGGCATCTTCACGGCGTTCGCCTACGCCGGCTACCTGCTCGTGATCCGGCGTGGCTCGAACGATCTTCGCCGGCCCGCCGGGCCGGTCGCGATCTCGACCGCGTCGACCGCGGCGGTCGCGATCGTGGTCGGCGTGGTCTTCGGCGGGCTCGATCCCGTGCCGTCCTGGCCGAGCCATGGCTGGCTGGCACTGGTCGGCATCACGTCGCAGTCGATCGGCTACCTCGTGATCTCGATCTCGCTGCCGCGCCTGCCGGCGGCGCTCGTCTCGATCATCCTGCTCGCGCAGCCGGTCGCGACGGTCTTGATCGCGCGCGTGCTCCTGGATGAAGAGCCCTCCGTCGCACAGCTGCTCGGCGTCGCGCTTGTCGTCGGCGGCATCGCTATCGCGACGATCCCGGTCGGACGACTGCGTGACAGGGCGGCCGGCCGCACGTCCTAGGCTTGCGACGCAGCCGTACGGACGAGATCGATCGTGGAATCTGAACCGATCCCCGCCGTGGCCTCGGCAGGACGACCTTCGCGCGAGTCGTGCAGGTCGCCGCGACGTACGCCCATCAGTACAGTGGCCTGGCCGGCATGACGCCGTCGGGCTTGTGGACCCGTGCCGAGGTGATGAACTGCGAGTGGTAGGCCGCTCCGGCTACCCGGACTGATCCGCATCCTCGTCGGCCGCCTGCCCGTACGGAGCGAGCGCCGGCCCCTCGAGCGGCGAGTCATCCTGTGCTTCCGCGAGCGCCGCGCCCCACTCGTGGGTGTGCGGCGCCGCGGGCTCGGTCGGGCCGGAGTACGGCGGGAGCTGGTCGCGCGGCACGGAGCCATCGTGGGTGGTGCCCGG
>VBGT01000072.1:0-8589 GCA_005889475.1 Chloroflexota bacterium
CGGCGGCTTCACGACTGTCGGACGCGCGCAGGTCGGCGATCGTGTAGGTCGTCCAGAGGGCGAGCAACCCGGCGAGGATGAAGGCCACTGCGCCGACGGTGACGAGCACGGCCAGCGACTCCGTGCTGCGGTACGTGCCCACCCGCTCCGTGTGCGCTTCCCGCGGCTGCTGGTGGACCGACAGCTCGTCCGGCTTCGCCGCGGCGATCTCGATCGGGGTGTGACAGCGGTAGCAGCGGTTCGACTTGAGCGGGTTGATCGAACGGCAGACGTTGCAGATCCAGATGTCGGCGGCGGACTTCACGGCCAGATGATCGAAGACACGGCCCGCCGCGGTCAATCACCTGGACGGGAGTTTGTCCGCGTCGCTCCTGTCAGCCTCGCCCGGCGCCGGCGACAGCTCGAACACCGGCCGCGTCGCGGCGGCGCGCTCCGGATCGTTCAGGACCTCCGGCCCCACGAACCCGAACAGCAGTCTGGCGAACGCCCTGCCGATCCACGGGAAGCGTGCGATGTAGCCGGGCAGCGTCTTGCCGAAGAACGCCTTCGCGCCGTCGTGGTCGAGCTCCGTCGCGCGGACGTGCTCGATCCCGCCGTGGATCCGGACGTCGGCCTCGCCGGCGGCGCGCAGGTTCTTCACCCAGTTGACTTCGCCATAGGCCCCGATCACGTAGCGCCGCCCGTCGATCTCGGCGACCGCGACGGGCGCGGTGCGAGGCTCGCCGCTCGTGCGGCCGCGGACGGTCATGAGGACGTTCGGGCCCATCGGCAGGCCGGCGCGCAGCAGCGCCCGGGTGATGGGGTTGGAGTAGCGGATGAGGGCTGGGACCCTCGTCAGGGATCGGGTCGGGGTCATCGGTCGAGCTCCATGGTCACGTTTGATGTGGTTGCCTTCGTCACTGGCTTGACGGACCCTGACCGGAGAACGTGACCGATGCCTGATCCCGACTGGCTTGCCGAGCGCTTCGAGACGCATCGCACCCACCTGCGCGCGGTCGCCTATCGGATGCTCGGCTCGATGAGTGAGGCGGACGATGCGGTCCAGGACGCTTGGCTCCGACTCGCCCGCGCCGACACGACCGCGGTCGACAACCTCGGTGGCTGGCTGACAACGGTCGTGGCGCGGCTGTGTCTCGACCGGCTGCGGGCACGGACGGCTCGACGCGAGGAGCCGATGGGCGTCCACCTGCCCGAGCCGATCGTGTCGAGCCCGGACGCGGCGCCCGATCCGGAGCAGCAGGCGATCCTCGCCGACTCCGTCGGGCTGGCCATGCTCATCGTGCTCGAGACGCTCACGCCCGCCGAGCGGCTGATCGCGCCGATCGT
Source organism: Chloroflexota bacterium (assembly GCA_005889475.1). GTDB lineage: Bacteria > Chloroflexota > Limnocylindria > Limnocylindrales > CSP1-4 > UBA5189. The sequence continues at coordinate 1,327 of VBGT01000072.1, forward strand.
CGATCGGACGCCGACGGCCGCGCGTCAGCTCGCGAGCCGCGCTCGGCGCCGGGTTCGCGGCTCGGTCATGCCCGCGCACGTCTCGCCCGCGCGCCAGCGCGAGCTCGTGGACGCGTTCCTGGCCGCCGCGCGGGCGGGCGACTTCGAGGCCCTCCTTCGCGTGCTCGATCCCGAGGTGGTCGACCGGGCCGACGCCGGCACGACCCTGACCCCGGTCGGTCGCTCGCGGGAGGTCCGTGGCGCGGCCGAGGTCGCGCGACAAGCGCTGGCCTTCCGGGCGCTCGCCCCAGGTGCGAGGGCCGCGTCCATCAACGGGGCGGCCGGTATCGTCGTCTACTCGGGCGATCGCCCGTTCGCCGTCCTTGGCTTCACGTTCGAGGGCCGCGGGCGCTCGGCTCGCATCGCCGAGATCGACATCCTGCTGGATCCGGAGCGCCTCGAGCGCGTGGACCTCAGCGCCGTGAGCGCCGTCGGCGCCGTCAGCGCCGAGCCTTAGCCCGCAGCTTCTCGGGAACGGGCCGCGCCTTCGGCTTGGACTCGTACATCGCCGCGTCGGCCCGGGCGACCGCCGCTGCCAGCGCCTCGTCGTCGCGGCTGGTCGCGGCACCAAGTGAGATCGAATCGCAGCCGGTGCCGCGGAGGACGACAGCGAGCCCGGCGCGAACGCGCGCCATGAACCGCTCGCCACCGGTCTCGTCCGTGTGGGGCATCAGGACCAGGAACTCGTCGCCACCGACGCGTGCCACGTGATCGGATGCGCGGGCCGATCGCCGGAGGAGCTCGGCGGCCGCCTTGAGCGCCTGATCGCCGGCGGCGTGTCCCTCTCGGTCGTTGATCGCCTTCAGTCCGTCGAGATCCGCGCTCACGATCGTCACGCGCTCGGCGTACCTTGTCCGCCGCGCGTCCTCGCTCGCCAGCAGCTCTTCCCACGCCGAGCGGTTCTCGAGGCCCGTCAGTCGGTCCGTGCGGGCTTCGCGGGCGTAGCGGTCGCGCTCGAGCGCAAGCGCCTCGCGCGCCTCCGCCTGCAGCAGCAGCGGCGCCGCCGCAGCCGCGAGCGCGTGGCCGATCCGCTGGCACAGGTTGGTGAAGCCCCGCGGACGGCTCGCCGCGTGGGCGACGACGAGCACGCCAAGCGGCTCGGCATCTCCGATGGGAACGGCGAATCTCGCCACCAGCCCCTGGTTCCGACCCAGCGCGTCATCCGTGGCGGCCTCGAGCTCCTGCTCGAGCAGCGCGCCGCCCTCGACGCGGGCGAAGAGGCGCACCAGGGTCGCTCGGAGCTTCTCCTTGTCGAGGCGGGCGGGCCAGTCGCGTGTCACGACCTCGGCGACGAGTCGGCCGTTCGAGCGGAAGAGCACGGCACCGAGCTCGCACGACAACGGGTCCGCGGCCCGGGTGGCGATATGGCGGGCCATCTCTTCGACGGTCTGGGCGCGGCTGTCCATCATGTCCCGGACCGCCTGGACGACCTCGAGCTCGTCGGCGAGCAGCTTGTCGGGCGGCACCTGCTCCAGCTCCGCGACCAGGCGCGCGGCGAGCGGCACGAGCGTCGCATCCGGCTCGGCCAGCGGCTGCAGGCCGCCGAACACGACGAGATGCTCGCCGCCGACGGGGACCAGCAACGCGTGCGCGGCCCAGTACGGCCCCACGACCCGCATCGGCTCGCCGTCCGGGCCGTCGACGTGCTCCGGCTTGCTCGAGCCGAGGACGCGTGAGGCGAGCGGCTCGCCGTCGCGGGGCAGGTCGACGATGCCCATCCAGCCGGCGCCCCGACCACTCCCGCCGACGAGGCTGAGCGCGGTCTTGGAGACGCGGAAGATCAGCGCGTCGGTTGACGGCGGCGGCCGCTCGCCGAGCGGCGTCGGCGCGGCGGTGGCGGGAGCGTGCTTCCTCGGCACGGCCTCGATCGACATGCGGGACGCATGGTGGTCCGGGCCCCCGGGGGCAACGACTGGCCGATGGTCCCCCGCATCGCGGCGTGAGTCCGGGTCAGCCCTCGGATGGCGATGTGGCGGGGTGCGAGGTCGCCATCGCGGGGGCGCTGGCGGGTTGCTCCTTCAGGAACAGGACGATCACGGCAGCGAGAATCGCCGCTCCGATGCTGACCCAGAAGGTCGATGCGATGGCGACGGCGAGGCTCTCGTGGATCGCCTGGACGATATTCGGGATGAACGGCTGGACGAAGGACCGGAACGCCTCCGGCACGTTCGCGAGGATCTTTGCGCCGAGGTCGCCCGTGCCCGTGAAGTCGAGCGCCTGACCGCTCCCGCCTCCGGCGGAGAACTGACTGACGAACTGCTCCGGAATGCCATTCGCGACCAGTCGGCCCGGCAGCTCCTTCGTCAAGGAATCGGCGAGGAGCGTCCCGGCGATCGTCAGCCCGATCGTGCCGCCGATCTGCTGGAAGAACGTGAGGCTCGCCGTGGCGCTGCCGATCTGCTGCGGTTCGACGTTGTTCTGGACGAGCGCGGCAAACAGCGCGAAGGACGGGCCGACGCCGATGCCGGCGACGACCATCCAGAGCCATAGGATGGGCAGCTCCGTGTCAGCCCGAAGGTTCGTCAAGAGGAACAGCCCGACCGCGAGGATGACCATCGAGCCGAGGATGATCACCTTGTAGCGCCCGGTCCGGGCCGCGACCTGCCCCGAGACCGTCGCCCCGAGGATCAGCGCGAAGACGAGCGGCAGGAGGTTCAGGCCCGACTGCGTGGCCCCCATGCCCCGCACCACCTGGAACCACTGGGGCAGGAAGACGATCGCGCCGAAGAAGCCGAAGGCCGCCAGGAACATCGATGCGATCGAGATCGTGACCGTCCGATTGCGGAAGAGCTGGAGCCGGATGATCGGATCAGCCGCGCGCGACTCCCACCAGATGAACACCGCGGCGATGGCGAGCCCGAGCAGGATCAGACCGCCCACCCAGGGGTCGGTCCAGTCGAGGCTGCGCTTGTTGCTCAGGCCGAGGAGGATCGGCACCAGCGCGGCCGTGAACAGGCCCGCGCCGAGGTAGTCGATGTTCCGCCCACTCTCGGGGTGCTTGATCGGCGGCAGCAGCCGCCAGCACACGACCAGCGAGATCAGGCCCAGCGGCACATTCAGGAAGAAGATCCACGGCCAACCGAAGTTGTCCGTCACGAACCCACCGAGGAGCGGACCGAGCACCGAGGAGAGCCCGAAGACCGCCCCGAACAGCGCACCGTACTTGGCACGCTCTTCGGGTGGATACAGGTCGGCGATGATCGCAAACGCGATCGGGAAGACGGCGCCGCCGCCGAGGCCCTGCAGGCCGCGCGCGATGATGAACTGCCACATCTCCTGGCTGAGGCCGGCGAAGACCGACGCCGCCAGGAACAGGCCCACCGCCCAGATGAAGATCGGCCGGCGACCGTACAGGTCCGACAGCTTGCCGTAGATCGGGCCGCTGATCGTCGAGGTGAGCAGGTAGATCGTGAACGCCCACGTGTACAGCGCGGCGCCGTTCAGCTTCGTGCTGATGATCGGCAGGGCGGTGCCAACGACCGTTTGATCCAGGGCGAAGAGGAACAGCGCGAGCAGGATCGCGCCGAGGATCTCGAACTTCTGGCGCTGGCTCAAGTTCCAGCTGGGGTTGTCGCCACCGTTCTGGGCGGCAGGCGCGTGCGTCATGCAGGTGTGCTCCTGGGCTGGTCCGGACGGGCATCCCTGGGGGCGGAGGGCCTGTCGGATGGGCTTGGGCGATCGACGGATCGTCCCGCGGGACGTTCCAATTTGGTTGTGGAGTCACGGAAGTATGACCGACCCGGGTTAACGCGTCGTTCCGGGCCCCTTGGCGCTACGGCGCGACGACAGAAACCGGCAGGCCCTGCCTGACCTCGAGGACGGCGCGCGTGCCGAGCGCGGTGTCGAGGGTCGCGATCGCGGTGCGTGTCCTGCCGACCAGGTCGCACGCGCCGGGGGCGGAGTTCTGGTGCTCGTGGACGATGACCACGACCGCCAGGTCAGACTCGACCGCCTCGGCGGAGTAGTCCACGCCGCAGGGCTGATCGGCTGCCTTGACCGCGCCCGTGAACAGGACGGTGAGCTTGCGCGAGTCCGGCTTGCCCGTGGCCGACTCGATCGAGATGCCCGCCGGCGGATCGTTCGCGTTCCATGGCGGCGGGTCGACGGTCACGCTCTGGTCGACCGCGATTCGCGTGACCTTCACCGCCGTGCCCTCGATCGAGAACACCCAGGCAGGAGCGTTTGCCGGGCCCCGCGACGTGTCGACCAGGCCCGTCGCCAACTGCGCCTCGCCGACGACCAGCGGCTCGCAATCCGGACAAGCGGCGCTCCCCGCGACGGCGGCGACCAGGGCATCGAGGGCGGCAGCCGCCGAGAGAACGTTGACCTCGATCTCGGAGTTGTCGAGCCAGCGGACCTTGTCCCGCGGTGGCGCGCTGTCGGAGAGCGCGCTCCCCGCCTCGACGAGGCCCGCCGCCAGCGACGCCTTGTTGTCGCCGACCGCTTCCTCCCACGTGCCGATCTGGCCGGTGAGGTCGCCGACGAACGCGATCGAGGCGCCACCGCTCTTGCGGACGGCGTCGGCCCAGCGCCCGAGGGCGTCGTGGGCCTGGCGGTGGAGACGGTCCTGGGGCAGCTGCGTGCCGTTGCCGGCGAGGATGGAACCCGACCCGCCGGGTCCTCCTGCGGGGGTGGCGCACGCCGCCACCGCCACCAGGATCGCGAGGAGGTTGATCGGCATCGGGACCGAGGTCCCGCGTCGCCGCGCCCTCCGGGTCGGGGTCATGCGGCCACCATTCGACCCGACCCGACGCATCGGCGTCAAGTTTTCCGATCGAGGCTCCCCTCGCGCTCGGCTGAGGATTGACCAGGAGGCGCTACGCGGCGCAGGAAATCTTCAGATCGACTCCCCCGGCAGTTATCGCGTCGCGGACGTCGTTTGGGCGCGAGTCCGGGGATGCAGCGAGGTCATTCGTGCGTGGAAACCACCACGGAACCGCCACGAGGTGCAGATCTGCTCCCGATCGGCTGGATTACTTGCCCGGGGTGTCGATCTGGGTATTTCTCGAACCAGAAACGCCCTTGAGCTGGCGCATCAGGTCCATCGTGTCGAAGGCGTGCCAGTGCTCGACGCACTGGCCGTCGCGGATCCGGAACACGTGGATCTCGTCGATCGAGTAGCGATTGCCGGTGCCCTCGAGGCCCATGAACATGCCGGTGTGCCGGGCGCTGGTCGTGAGCCGCGCGGCGACTCGGTCGCCCTCGGCGATGAGGTCATGGATCACGAACTCCGGGTCGGACACGCCGGCCCCGGCGCGCTTCATGCCCTCGCGCAGGCCTTCGCGACCGGGCGGCATCGGGCCGAACGTGTGGGGGACGAAGTCGGACGCGATCAACTCGTCGATCGCCCGATCCTCCTGGTGCACGAAGATGCGATCGATGAGCTGGCGGACGACCTCCTTGTTCCGCTCGAGCGTCGATCGGTCGGTGCTCGTTTCGATTGGGGCGCGTTCAATCGTCGTCATGGCTTCCTTATAGCCCGTTGCGGCGGTCAGTCGGGAGGCGAGGTCCCTCCGAGGGGTTGCAGGTAGGCCGCAATGGCATTGCAGCCGATCCGCGGCTGCTAGCCTGCCGGCCATGCAGGTTCCGGCTGGTCGATCGGCTCGCGTCGACGTCGCGCTCGTCGGCTCGCTGACCTCGACCGGCGGGGGTGTCGCAAGCACGTGCACCCTCGTCCGCGACGGCGATCGGACGATCGTGGTCGACCCGGGTATGGCCCCGAGCGCGGGCGCGATCCTGGACCCGCTCGCGAGCCTCGGCGTTCGACCCGAGGGCGTCACGGACGTTGTCCTGAGCCACCATCACCCCGATCACACGCTCTACGCGGGTCTCTTCCCGAACGCGGCCGTGCACGACCACTGGGCGATCTACCGCGGCACGGCCTGGGAGGATTCGGACTGCGACGGCCGCGTCCTCACGCCCTCGGTCCAGCTCGCGCGGACGCCCGGCCACACCGCCCAGGACCTCGTCCTGCTCGCCGGCACCGCGGATGGCATCGCCGTCACGTCCCACAGCTGGTTCCACGCCGGCTCCGCGGCCGAGGACGAAGACCCGGATGACCTCGAGCAGCTGCGCGAATCTCGCCGCCGCATCCTCGAGGTCGCCGACCTCATCGTGCCCGGCCACGGGCCCGCCTTCCGCCCGACCGACTCGACGCCGCGCTAGGCGGCGCCGAGCTGCGCGTCAGCTGTCGAAGGGCGCCCGGTCGATCGCCGCGAGCTCGCCGCTCGCGACCATCCTGGCGACGGTGCACGTCGGCTTGCGTGCCGCCTGGTCGGCGAACAATGCGGTGAACTCGCGCTTGAAGTCGAGCCGCGGATACGCGGCGACAACCGCCGGGATCGACTCCGGGCGGATGTCGATGATGCGGTAGCCCGTGACGTCGGTCCCGGTCGAGTCGGACAGGAGGACCTCCTCGGCTGCCGGCTCGGGCGGCAACGTGTCGGCCATGTGCACGACGATCACGTTGTGGATCGCGCGCGCTCGCGTGGAGGTCTCGCCGGCCCCGAGGGCGAAGCTCTCGGCCGCGATCGCGCCGTCGAACTCGAAGCAGCCGCCGATGTCGTACGCCGGCACGAGCCCGATGTCGTGCAGCATCGCGCTCACGTACAGGATCTCCGGGTCGAAGCGGAGCTCGTCGTGCCACGCCAGCTCGACGGCCCACGCATAGGCCCGGACCGAGTGGTTGACCAGGAACGGCGGCTCAACGTCGTCGATCAGCTCACGCGCCCGGTGGGCGAGCGCCGAATCGGGCACGGGCATGCCCAGATCGCGCAGCGCGGCCTCGGTCGGTGGCGTCAGCGGCTCGGCCTCATCTCGGGCGAGGCTAACAGGGCCTGCCCGGCGACAACGGCTCGATCTTGAGGTCCTCGAAGCGCGCGACGAGGTCGGGCACGCTATCCGTGTAGATGTTCGCGCCCACCTGGAGCGTCTGGGGCATGTCGCGTCGATCGAACGTCGACATCAGCGTCCACGCCTCGGTCGAGTCGACGTGCCGCCACGACAGCTCGAACGTGGGCCCGACGCGACACAGGCGCAGCTCCGCATCACCGCCGGTGGGCAGGCCGCGCTGGACGTAGACGCTCCGGCTCGAGGTCGTCGTCTTCGTCTCGAGCCCGGTCGACATGCCGATGCTGCCGCTGACGATGAACACGTAGTTCTCGGCGGGGATCTCGGTGCGCGCCATCAGCCCGGCGAGCTGGATCGTGCCGTCCTGGCCGGGCG
>VBGT01000072.1:8608-17738 GCA_005889475.1 Chloroflexota bacterium
ACGCCGCGCCGCTCGTTGAACCAGAGGAGCGGCCCGATGAGGTCCATCAGGAGCCCCGCGCTGTCGACCGAGATCCGCACGCCCTGGGGGTTGATGACCTGCCAGTCCTCGAAGCCCGGGACCGGCGTCTGGGGCGGCTGAGTCGGCGTTCCCCGGCTCGGCGGCGCGGCGGTCACAGTTCCCGTCGTGGCGCCCGCGCTCCCGTCAGGGCCGCTCGCGGCCGGACCCATGAGCCCGCTGCAGCCATTGACCACGAGCACGATCGACGCGACGCGTGCGATCGCACGGCGGGTCACGGCGCGGTCCATCAGGCGCGGAACCGTACCATCCGGCCTGGAGGTGATCGATGGAGACGGTCGCGGTCATCCTGAGTGTCAAACCGGACCAGGTCGAGGCCTTCGAGGCCGGGTTCCGCGAGCACGAGCTGCCGATCTGGCACGACTACGAGGCCGAGGGCGTGATGAACCGGGCGTCCCTGACCCGGCTCGACATCTCCTCCGCGCGGCGCGGCGACGCCGTGCAGTACCTCATCGTCGTCGACTTCGCGACCGACGAGGGTCATGACCGCCACGACAGCGACCCGCGCTTCGAGGCCTGGAACCGGATCGCGGACCAGTTCCAGGTCGACGAGGGCATGGCCTTCGGCGGCCCGACGATCATTCGCGTGGGCGGCGGGGCAGATTTCTGATGAACATCCACGCCCTGATGCTCGCCGACAGCGCGCAGGCGGTCGACGGCAAGCTGTACGTCCTCGGCGGCGCGTGGAACGTCCTGCGCTTCCCGGAGTTCCCAGCCCAGCTGATCGTCGGCATCGCCGTCGCCATCGACGTCGACTGGAACGAGACGAACCGGCGCCATCACCTCGACGTGCATTTCGAAGACGCCGATGGCAACGCGATGGACCCCCAGATCGGGGCCGACTTCGAGGCCGGGCGCCCACCCGGCGCGGTCGCGGGCGCGGACCTGCGCATCGTCTTCGCCGTCAACGGGCCCCTCTCGATTCCCGCTCCAGGGTCATACGCTGCGGTCGCGTCGATCGGCGGCGAGGTGCTCGCGCGGGCGCGGTTCCAGGCCGTGCAGGTGCAGCGCACGAACTAGCGGGGTCGCGCCCACCGGTGGCGCGTACTGGCACCTTCGGGCCATGGCCGCCGCGCGGCCGTGACGCCACGCTGCGAACGTGCCGCTTCACGCTGCGCTCGATCCTGCCGCCCCGAGAACGGGACGTCGTGCCGGCCGGCTCCCTCGGGGTGCCGTCCTCACCGCCCTGCTCGTCTCGGCGCTGCTGCTCATGCTCAGCTCCACGACGACGCTGGGCGCGACGCTCGTCACGCCCAAGTGCGACAACGTGAACCTGCGGACGAGCCCGACCACGAGCGCCACGCGCAAGGCGCAGGTCGACAGGGGCGCTCGCCTGACGGTCGTCGCGAGGGTAAGGGGCGGCGCCTACGCCGCGAAGTGCGGCACGAGCGTGTCCGGAACCTACTGGTGGAAGGTCAGCGCGGTCAACGGCAGGAGCGTCAAGTCGCTCTACGGGGTCACGTACGTCTACGGCGCCCGGCAGCTGTTCAAGACGCTCGTCCTGCCGACGCCGACCCCGAGCGCGACGCCGGCGGCAGCCCCGGTGACCGCACCGCCGACCGCGGGTCCGAGCCCCGGCCCTACGGTCGCTCCTACGACGGATCCAGCGGCCTCAGCCGGCCCGACCGCGGCGCCGGAGGTCACCGCCGCCCCGACGGCCGCGCCGACCTCCGCGCCCTCCGCCGCGCCCTCCGCCGCCCCCACGGGCCCGGTCACCCTCGGCTCGGCGGTCACGTTCTACGGCCGTGGCTATGGGCATGGCGTCGGGCTGTCGCAGTACGGCGCGCAGGGTCGCGCCACCGACGGCCAGCTGGCGGCCGGCATCCTCGTGCACTACTACAAGGGCACGACCCTCGGCACGATGACCAACATGCAGATCCGCGTCATGGTGCTGCAGGGCTTCAAGGCGAGCTCGTCGAACCCGGTGCAGGTCTACGGACGCGGTGGCACGTGGACGGTCGACGGCATCGCGGCCACCTTCCCCGCCGACGCGGGCTTGCGCTTCACGCCCACGACCTCGGGCACGACGACGACGTGGAGGGTCACCGTCACCGCGTCGAACGGCTCGACCCTGTACAACGCCGCGGCGCCATCGAGCGTCCGTATGCGCCCAGGCAGCGGCGCCACCCTCCAGCTGTGGTCGCGGCCCTCCGCCTACGATCGCTACCGCGGCGTGCTGCGGCTGATCGGCAATACCGGCGCGAGCGCGGCGGTCAACGCCGTCAACGAGCTGCCGATGGAGACGTACCTGCGCGGCGTGGTGCCCGCCGAAGTCCCGCCGACGTGGCCCGTCGAGTCGGTCAAGGCGCAGGCGATCGCAGCCCGCTCGTACGCCGCGTACCGGCTCCACCCGACCACCGGCACGTTCGACATCTACGACGACACCCGATCGCAGATGTATCTCGGCAGACTCGTCGAGAAGGCCGGCAGCGACGCGGCCATCGCCGGCACTGCCGGGGTCGTCCTCCGGACGTCCGGTGGCGGGATCGCCAACGCCCTGTTCCACTCGACGGGTGGCGGTGGGACCGAGAACAACGAGAACGTGTTCACCTCGAGCACCGGCGCGAAGACCGCCGGCGTCTTCAGCTACCTGCGCGGCTCGCTCGACCGCCGGCCCGACGGCAGCCCGTACGACGCGGCGTCGCCGTACGCGACGTGGTCCACGAGGACGTACACGCTGGCGCAGATCCAGGCGTGGTTCGCCGCCGACTCGCGCACCAATGTCGGCACGCTGGTCGCCCTCGACCTGCGCGATCGCGGCGTCTCGGGGCGGCTCGTCAGCGTGACCCTCATCGGCGCCAACGGCGCGACCAGGAAGGTCGCGAGCGACATCTTCAGGGCAGTCTTCAACGCTCACCGGCCCGCCGCGGACCGGATGATGCGGAGCACCCTCTTCGACCTCACGCCGATCCCGTAGCCGCCGACTGGCGTCGGCGCCGTCGCCCCGCGATCATTGGCAGTGACCATGGCTGGGCCTGACCGCTCGACGAGGCTCGCGTTCTTCGCGGCTGTCCTGTTCGGCGGCGCCAATGCGATCGGCGTCCGCGAAACGGTTCTCGAGTTGCCGCCCCTCTGGTCCGCCGCCCTGCGCTTCCTTTCCGCCGGCGTGATCCTCGTTGCCATCACCGTGCTGACACGACGCCGGTTCCCGCGAGGTCGGAGCCTCTGGGGCGCGATGCTCTACGGCAGCGTCGGTTTCGCAGCCAGCTTCGGCCCGATCTCGACCGGTCTCCAGCACGTCCCCGGAGGGACGGGCTCCGTGCTCATCGCGGTCACGCCGCTGCTGACCTTCGGCCTGGCCATCGTCCAGGGCCAGGAACGGTTCCACCTCCAGGGCCTCGTCGGCGCCCTCGTCGCGCTCGTCGGAATCGGGATCGTGTTCGCCGGCCAGCTGGGCGCGGCTGTCCCGATCGGCTCGCTCGCCCTGGTCCTCCTCGGCGCGGTCGCGATTGCCGAATCGGCCATCATCCTGAAGGCCGTGCCGCGGAGCGATCCGTTCTCGACCAATGCCGTCGCCATGTTGACCGGCGGCGCGATCCTGCTCGCGGTGTCATTCCTCGCGGGCGAACCTCACCCCCTCCCCACGAGGAACGAGACCTGGCTCGCGCTGGGCTACCTCGTCGTCTTCGGCTCGGTCGTCCTCTTCGCGCTCTTCGTGTTCACGTTGCAGCGCTGGACCGCCTCGGCGGTCTCGTACGCCACGCTCCTCTTCCCGTTCGTCGGGGTCACCGTCGCGACATTCGTGGTCGGCGAACCCTTCTCGATGTCCCTCGTGCTCGGCGGCGCGATCGCCCTCGTCGGTGTCTACCTGGGCGCGTTCGCCGCGCGGCCGCATCGAACCTCGGCGACGAGCGCACCCGAGTGCCTGCCGGTCGACGCCTGTGCGGACGTGCCTGTCGTCAACACAACTCGAGAGGTTCGGGCCTGAGCCGCCTGCCGTCACGGGTATGCTGGCGATTCGACACGGCGCGGGAGGACGGACGGTGGCGGTGACGACACGAACCAGGCTCCGGACCCAGGTCTTCATCGACGGTGCGTTCCGCGACGCATCGTCTGGCGAGACGTTCCCGACGGAGAACCCGGCCACCGGCGAGGTCATCGCCGAGGTGGCGGCAGGTGACGCGGCCGACATCGACGCCGCCGTCCGCGCGGCACGTCGAGCGTTCGACGACGGTCGCTGGTCGCGCATGGCGCCGGCGGATCGCAAGAAGGCGCTGCTTCGATTCGCGGACCTCCTCGAGGCGAACACGGACGAGCTGGCGACGCTCGACTCGCTCGAGGCGGGCAAGCCCATCACGGATACGCGCGAGGTCGACCTGCCCGAGACGGTCAAGACCTTCCGCTGGTACGCGGAGGCGATCGACAAGGTCTTCGACGCCGTCGCGCCGACCGGGCCGGATGCCCTCGGGCTGATCGTCCGCGAGCCGATCGGCGTCGTCGGCGCGGTCGTGCCCTGGAACTACCCGATCCTGATGGCCGCGTGGAAGGTCGCGCCGGCACTGGCCAGCGGCAACTCCATGGTGGTCAAACCGTCCCGGCTCAGCTCGCTGTCCGCGATCCGCATGGCGGAGCTCGCCACCGAGGCGGGCGTGCCCGACGGCGTGCTGAACGTCGTGCCCGGACCGGGCGGCTCGGCCGGCGCCGCGCTGGGGCGGCACATGGACGTCGACAAGGTGACCTTCACCGGCTCGACCGAGGTCGGCCGGCTCTTCCTCCAATACGCCGCCGAGAGCAACCTCAAGGAGGTCACGCTCGAGTGCGGCGGCAAGTCGCCGGCCGTGGTGCTTGCCTCGCCGCCGGACCTGGAGGTCGTCGTCGAGCAGGTCCTGTTCGGCGCGCTCGTGAACATGGGCGAGAACTGCTCGCAGGGCTCGCGCCTGATCGTCCATCGGTCGATCCAGGACGAGCTGGTCGAGCGGCTTGCCGAGGGTATCCAGGCTTGGCCCGTCGGCGACCCGATGGACCCCGCGACGCGGGTAGGCCCGATGATCGAGCGGCCACACCTCGACAAGGTGCTCGGCTACATCGCGAAGGGCCGCGGCGAGGGCGCGCGAATCGTCACGGGCGGCACGCGGGTCCTCGAGGACAGCGGTGGGTACTTCGTCGCCCCGACGATCTTCGACGGCGTTCGGAACGACATGTCGATCGCGCGCGAGGAGATCTTCGGGCCGGTGCTATCGACGATCCCGTTCGAGACCGAGGAAGAGGCCATCCGCCTGGCCAACGAGTCCTCGTACGGCCTCGCCGCGGCGGTGTACACGCGCGACCTCGACACGGCGTTCCGCGTCGCCCGCGCGCTCCGGGCCGGCACGGTCGGCGTGAATGCCTATTCGGAGGGCGACATCACCACGCCCTTCGGCGGCTACAAGCAGTCCGGCTTCGGCGGCCGCGACAAGGGCCTCGAGGCCTTCGACCAGTACACCGAGAAGAAGACGATCTGGGTCACTCTTCGGTAGGTCGCGGGCGGGCTAGGGCGGTGCGGGTCCGCCGCTCGGTGGCGGGGGCGTCGGGGTCGGTCCCGGTGGTGGGGCGGTCGGGGCCGGCGCAGGCACGCCGAGCAGGGCGGCGACCGCGTTCCGGATCTTCGTGACCACGGACGGGGTCAGCCATTCCGGGTACTTCGGCGGGACGATCCGCAGCTGCTTCACCGACGCGGTCTGCGCCTTGCTGAAGAGGTTCACCAGGTTGGGCAGCGAGTCGCGCGGCAGGTCGGTCCAGGCGAAGCCCTTGGCCGCCTTGAACAGGCCCGGCGCGTTGAGGATCGTGTCCGCGCCGATCTGATTCCGGATGGCCAGGAGCAGCGTCTGCTGTCGCGACATCCGGTCGTAGTCGGAGCTGGAGTGCCGGCTTCGCGCGTAGGCGAGGGCGAGCCGGCCGTTGAGGTGGCGGTGGCCGGCCTTGATCAGCAGCTCGATCCGGCCGTACACCGGGTCCGGGTACTTCGGGTCGTCCAGGGTCGTCGGGACGTCGACGTCGACGCCGCCCATCGCGTCGACCACCTTGATCACGCCCCACAGGTCGGCGACGAGGACGGCGTCGATGGGTCGCCCGGTGAGCTGCGAGATGGTCGCGCGGACCGCGCCGATGCCCTCGACGGCCCCCGAGCCGGGCCAGCGATCGGGATGGCGGAACGTCGCCTCGACGTAGAGCGCGTTCAGCAGGTCGGTGAAGCAGCCGCAGGCGACCGCATTGCGAGCCTTGCCCGGCGGGAACGGCGTGTTGATCAGGTTGCGCGGGATGCCGATCATGCCGACCTTGCCGGAGTTGACGTCGATCTCGACCAGGAGCATGACGTCCATCCGCCGGCTCCAGCGATACGGACCGGCGTCCGAACCGAGCAACAGCAGGTCGAACTTGCCGTCGTCGCCCCAGGGCACCGCGCCCGGGCGCTGCCATGGGACCGCGACACCGAGGGCGGGCAGGCTGCCGTTCCCGGCCGTGCTCGGCGGGCGCGGCGCGTTCGTGGCGTCCGGCGCAGCGGGCGACGGTTCATCCGACGGCAGGGTCGACGGCGGCGCGTCGGTTGCGTAGTCCTCGTCGTCGGGCGGGAAGGTCCAGTTCGGCGGCATCGTCTCCTGGTCGGGCGGCTCGGTCTCGGTCGGCGTATCGCCGCTGGCGAACATCGAGTCGAGGAAGTCGTTCGTGGCGGCGATGGTCGTGCCGACCCAGACGTGCGGGGCGACGACGAGGAACAGGATCGCGGGACCGAGGACCGCGATCGCGAGCCCGGGTCGTTTCGTCGCCCGCGCAGCGTCGATGCCGGCCGCGACCCGCCACGCGGCCAGCGCGATGTTGATGACGGCGAACGCAGGCAGGACGCCCGGGGTGACCGCGAACGCGAGCACCGCCGTCAGCCCGCCGCCGGCGTAGTAGCCGAGGACCGCCGAGGTGAGGAGCACAACCGGAACGAGGAACAGCAGCATCGCCCGCCGCCGCCCGATGAGGGCATGCCCGGCACCGGGGACCAGCAGGCCGAGGAATGCGGCCACGGCGGCGCGCCGCGGGGATGGGCTCGGGGGTGGCTCGTTCGTGCTCAACGCGGCCACACTATGCAACGGGGTTGCAAGCACGGCGGTGGTACGGAAGTAACGGTTCCGTATAGGAAAGAACACTCAGGAGGGGTCCGGTGGGGTCCGGTCGGCTCTTGTGTGGTGCGAGGCACGCGCGCATCCGGAGCGCCGCGGCCGGTCGGTGCACCATGAGGGGATGCCGGAGCTGGGCGCACCGGACTACCACCTCGCCAGGTTCCTCCTGGAGCGCGGGCTCGCCGCGATCTACCTGATCGCGTTCGCGGTCGCGTGGCGCCAGTTCCCGGCGTTGTGCGGCGAACGCGGCCTCGAGCCGGCGCCACGGTTCCTCGGGGTCGTCCCCCGCTTCCTCGACGCCCCGACGCTTTTCCGCTGGACCGGCTACAGCGACGCCGGGCTGCGGGTGCTGAGCGCGATCGGGATCGCCGTCTCGGCGGCCCTGGTGCTCGGGCTGCCGCAGGCCGGGCCGCTGCCGGTGACGATGCTCGCCTGGTTCGTCCTGTGGGCCGGGTACCAGTCGATCGTCAACATCGGCGGCAGCTTCTACAGCTTCGGCTGGGAGACCCTCCTGCTCGAGGCCGGCTTCCTGGCCATCTTCCTCGGCAATGCCGCGATCGCGCCGCCGGTCCTGGTCCTGTTCGCGTTCCGCTGGCTCGCCTTCCGGGTCGAGTTCGGGGCGGGGCTCATCAAGCTCCGCGGTGACCAGTGCTGGCGCGACCTCACGTGCATGGACTTCCACCACGAGACCCAGCCGATGCCGAACCCGCTGAGCTGGTTCTTCCACCGGCTGCCGCGCTCCCTCCACCGGCTCGAGCTCCTGGGCAACTTCGCGGCGCAGCTCGTCCTGCCGTTCGGACTCCTCCTGCCCCAGCCGATTGCGACCGTCGCGGCCTTCCTGATGGTCGGGACGCAGCTGTACCTCGTCGTGAGCGGCAACTACGCGTGGCTGAACTGGGTCACCATCATCGCCATGACCGCGGCGATCGCCGATCCTGTCGTGAACGCGATCGTTGGCGCCCTCGTCCCGGGCTTCCACCTTGCGGCGCCCACGTTCGAGGCCACACCGATCTGGTTCACCGCGGCCGTGCTCCTGCTCACGCTCGTCGTGGTCGTCCTGAGCTGGTTCCCGGTCCGCAACCTGCTCAGCCCTCGCCAGGCGATGAATGCGTCGTTCGACCCGTTCCGGCTCGTCAACACCTACGGCGCGTTCGGGTCGGTGAGCCGGCACCGTGACGAGGTCGTCGTCGAGGGCACGGACGCGGCCAGCCTCGAGCAGGGCGCGACGTGGCGCGAGTACGAGTTCAAGGGCAAGCCCGGCGACGTCCGGCGCATGCCGCCGCAGGTCGCGCCGTACCACCTCCGGCTGGACTGGCTCATGTGGTTCCTGCCGCTGTCGTCGCGCTACGGCGAGCGCTGGTTCGTGCCGTTCCTGATCCGCCTGCTCGAGGGTGACCCGCCCACTCTCCGCCTGCTGCGCGGGAACCCGTTCCCGGACCAGCCGCCGCGCTTCGTGCGGGCCCGCCTGTACCGCTACCGGTTCACCAGCGCGAAGGAGCGGCGCGAGACGGGCGCCTGGTGGGCCCGGACGCTGATGGGCGAGTACATGCCGCCGATCGCGCTGCGGGAGCGCTCGACGTGACCAACCACGCGCCCAGCCTGCCCTCCATCGGCATTCCGCTGCTGTTCGACGACCTGTACTGGCTGCGCGATCGCGTCCTCGACACTGCCGTGGGACTCGGCGACGCCTACGCGAGCACGCCGGTCGTCGGGACACGCGACCTGCGCGGGACGCTCGCCCACGAGCTCGACGTCGAGATGAGCTGGCGGGGCCGCCTGCGCGGCGAGCCACCCGAGGCATGGGGCCCGAAGGCGGAGATCAAGCCGGAGCACGTCCCGACCCTCGACGCCGCCCGGGAGCGGTGGGCGACCGAGGAAACCTCGATGCGAAGCTGGCTGGCCGGCCTGTCGGCAGCTGAGCTCGCGGCGCCCGTGACAGCCAACGGGCTGGAGGGCTACCCGCTCGA
>VBGT01000073.1 GCA_005889475.1 Chloroflexota bacterium
CCTCCGACATGCCCGCCGCGCGGGCCAGCTTCTCCACGGCGTGGCGATACCGGTCGCGCGTGGCGAAGTCCATGTCCGCGAAAACGCCGTACTCGCCGAGGGCAGAGTCGACCAGGCTCGTGCCCTCCACGAACGAGGCCCAGTCGAACCAGGAGAGGAGGCGCATGCTCGTGATCACATTGCGGACCGTCACGTTCATCTCGGCCTGGCGCTGGTGCTCGCGGCGAACGGTCTCCTCCGCTGTCGTGCCCTCGGCGGCGAGCTGCTCCTCCAGCCAGCGAAGGGCGGGAGTCGTCGCCGGATCCTGGTCGCGCAGGCGCTGGAATAGCTGCACGCGCGCGGCGGTCGGGAGCCGGATGTCGGTCAGTCGGGCGAGCGCCTTCGCGGCGTCCACGGGCTGTCCCGCCCCGAGGCCCAGCAGCTGATCAGCGAGTGTGTCGGCCTTTTCCCGCGCTGCCCGGCCGCGCACGATCCGCTCGGCGGTTCGGCGCAGGTTCTCCACCAGTACGATCCGCAGGCTGATCGCGATCGCCCATAGCTCGCCCATCGTGAGGGGCTCGACGCGCTGGTAAGCGACCACCATCCGGCGGAGACTCTCCGCGTCAAACCGGCTGTCCGTGTGCGCGACGTAGGCCCATGCAATCCCGAGGACTCGCGGATAGCCAGCGAGATGCCCCTCGGCAAGCTTGGGCAGCTCGCGATAGTAGTTGTCGGGCAGGTCGTCGCGAATCTCGCGCAGCTGCTCGTCGACGATGTGGAAGTTGTCAACGAGCCACTCCGCAGCGGGAGTGATCGAGCGCTCTTCCCGGATGGTGTCGGCGAGCGTGCGGTAGGCGTCCAGGAGGACCCGGCCGTTGTCCGAGAGGCGCGGCAGAATGGCCCGCCCCGTACGGGGTTCGCCGGTGACCCGCTGGGCCGCGGCGAGCGATTCGGCATGTTGCTCGAGACGCTCGACGCTGAACAGCTCCGCGACGATCGGCGCCTCGGGATCACCGGGCGCCTCCGGGGGCTTACGGATCGAGAGGCGATTGATGGTCCGCTCGCCGAGACGGTCGCGGGGCGGTCGGAGCGGGGTCCTCAGTTGCGAGCCGCTGCCAGCTGCGCCGCCCTCTCGCGTTCCATGATCAGATGATACAGGCGGGCCGTACCCGCATCGGCACCAAGCTTCGGCCGTGGGCCAAGGCTGCGTCGTTCTGGCGCCCCCGGACGGACTCCAGGGCTCAGCAGGGAGGCGACGACCCGCTCGAGTGGTACGCCGCCACGCCTGTCACCGCCGACGGCATGCCACGCCCGGGGCGGCACTCACCGGCGAGAGGACGCCAGCCGTTCGAGTTCCGCCGAATTGAGCTGGTCCGGTGAGATCGCGGCCACGCGCGCCCGGGTCGTCGCGCGCAAAGTCGCCGTCCGGACGCCTCCCTCGAGTGCCGCCCGCTCGCCAACGACCGCCCCCGGACCAATCTCCGCGACTTCCTGACCGTCGATCTCGACGGCAAAGATCCCGTCCATGACGAGGTACACGTCGGTGGCGGCCTCACCCTGAGTTGTCAGCGTGGCGCCGGCATCGAGAGTCCGGATCGACGGCTTCGCGCCGCCGCGCAGGATCGTCGAGGCGAGCTCGTTCTCGAGCGCGGACTCCACCGACGTTGTGAGGGCCGGCGACTCGTAGTTGCCCCACGGGGTGCCTGCACCGAAGCAATAGTCGGCCCACGACGTGAAGTCGATGACCGCGGACTTCTCGATGAGTTCGCCCGCCTCGTCATAGACCCAATGCCGCGGGAACGGACTGGCGCCGGCGAGGCCGCGGCTCGAGGTGCCGTCAGCGTTGATCGTCAGCTCGAGCGTCGACCACGCGATCGACGGCCAGAACTGGACGAATGGCCGCCGCTTCACCGGGCGCGGCGTCGGGATGCCCATCCGGCCGCCGACTGTCTGGACGAACCGCACCGAGGACGGGCCGACCTCGGGCGGCTGCTGGATGTCCGGCAGATGGACGGCAGCGAAGCGGATCGCGGCCGGGCCGAGCCGCACGGTCGTCGACCCAATGTGCCCGCCGCCGAGATAGCCCTGATCGACGATCCGGCCGTCCTCGACGTCGACGAACGCCCGGAGCTCGTTGGCCTCCCGGAAGCGATCGGCCTTGCGGAGCGCCTCGAGGTCGTCGATCTGTGCCGGAGGCGGCTGGTCATAGTGGGTGACGCCAAGCTCGAATGGGATCTTGGATAGGCCCTCGATGGCGTCGGACGGGATCCAGGAGATCGCGGTCACGCTGGATTCGTGTCGGATATGGATCACCTCGCCCTCCCATGCGGTTTTGGTCGTCGTGGCGCCCCCGGACGGACTCGAACCGCCGACGCCAGCCTTAGGACGGCTGCGCTCTGTCCACTGAGCTACGGGGGCGCGCGCCGAGATCGTACGCCGGTCGATGTAGGATCGGGCCGGTGACTCCCCTGCCTGATCTCGTCCTCTATGCGCGCCCCGGATGCTCGCTGTGTGACGAAGCGCGCGAGGCGATCGACGCGGTGATGGTCGACCGTCGAGCTCGTGGGCTTGCGGTTCCCCGAGTGGAGGAACGGGACATCGAGACCGATCCTGAGCTGCATCGGCGGTACCTGGAACGCATCCCGGTCGTCGAGCTCGGAAACCAACGGGTCGAGCTCGTCGTCACCGTCGGCAAGGTGCGACGACTGCTTGATGAGGCCTTCGGGAGCGCGCCCTCGGCCATGGAGGAGACCGCGGCGAGCTGATGGACAACCTCACCATCGCCGTCGCGGTCGGGGCGGGGCTGCTCAGCTTCCTGTCGCCGTGCGTGCTCCCGCTCGTGCCGGCCTACGTCGGGCAGCTCTCGGCGGTCGCCGTCGTGGGTCGTGCTGACGGTCGCGCGCCGCCGCGCTGGCTCGCGGTGAGCCATGCGCTCGCCTACGTCGTTGGGTTCGGCGCGGTGTTCACGCTGCTCGGCATCACGGCGACCTATGCCGCCGGCCCGCTGTTCGAGTACCTGCCGATCCTGCGACAGCTGGGAGGCGTCCTCCTGATCGTGCTCGGGCTGAATCTCGCCGGCGTGCTCAGGATCCCGGCGCTCGATCGGACGTGGCGGCCGCTCGAGACCGGCGCAGCAGGGTCGGTCGCGAGCGCCACCGGGACAATGGCCCTCGCGGGAGCGGGTGGCACAGGAGCCCGTGATGCGCAAGCGGGATTCGCGGAGCGGCTCGGCGGCCGGATCGTGAGCGCCCGTGGGGGCTGGGCGGCGTCGTTCGGCCTCGGCGCGATCTTCGCGATCGGCTGGACGCCATGCATCGGCGTCATCCTCGGCAGCATCCTGACCCTCGCCGCCGCGGGGAATGCGACGGTCCAGGGCTCGATTCTCCTGCTCGCCTACACCGCCGGCCTCGGCATTCCATTCGTGCTGATCGCGGCCGCATACGACCGTGCGCCGGGGCTGATCCGACCGCTGATCCGCCATGGCCAGCTCGTCTCGGTCATCGGCGGGGCGCTCGTCGTCGCGATCGGGGTGGCGATGCTCTTCAATTGGCTGGCGCTGCTCCCACAGCTCGTGCCGTTCAACTCCCAGATCTGACGTCGATGAGCGAGGGAGGGCAGATCGAGCCCGCGGCGGAGAAGGCGCCCGGGGCGGACGCCACGGCTGCGCCCGATCCCGCACCGGAGCCGGCTCCGCGCCGGATCCGACGTCGCGGTGTCGGCCCGTTCAGCCTCCGCCAGGTGACGATCGTGATTCTCGTCGTCATGACCACGGCGGTCGTCCTGACTCTCGCCACCGTGCCGCTCGGATCGACCTCGCCCGGCCTGCCTGTCCCCGATCCATCGGCGTTCCTGATCGGCTCGCCGATCCCGGGCCTCGGCATCGGCGACCTCGCGCCGGAGTTCGAGGGCGATGGCCCGAGCGGGCGCGTGCAGCTCACCGACCTCGACGGCACGCCGATCCGCCTCGCCGATCTGCGCGGCAAGGCGGTGTGGGTCAACTTCTGGGCGTCGTGGTGCCCGCCGTGCCAATTCGAGACGCCCACGATCCGCGCGATGGACGATCGATATCGCGATCGGGGCCTCGTGATCGTCGCGGTCCAGGTGCAGCAGACCGTCCAGGCCGGGCGCGACTACGCGGAACGCTACGGCCTCCGATACCGAATTGGCGCAGATGTGACGGGCGCGATCTTCCACACATACCACGTGTTCGCGCTCCCGACCCAATTCTTCATCGACCCGAACGGCGTCCTGCGCCAGATCGTCAATGGGCCCCTGAGCGGGACGCGGGCAGCGCAGCTCATCGAGTCGATCCTGCCGCCGGGCTCGAGCCCGATCGCACCGAGGCCGAGCACGCCCTAGCTCAGCGGCGCCCGAGCAGGTAGAAGGTCTCGGTCGGGCCCTTGCCCTTCAGGTCGATCGAGCCGCGCGGCTCGACGACGTAGGTCGACTGAAGGCGCTTCGCCAACACGGCAGCGACATGGATTCGGCCGGGCTCCGACGTGGTCTCCAGCCGGCTGGCGAGATTCACGGTGTCGCCCCAGACGTCGTACGCGAACTTCGAGACGCCGACCACCCCGGCGATGATCGGCCCCAAAGCCATGCCGATGCGGACCTGCCAGCGTGCGTTGTGGTCCTGGTGGTCGGCGACGACGCCGATCATGCGAAGCGCTGTCTCGGCGATCGCCGCCGTACCGGCCGCCCCTTCTCCCGCCAGCCCGCCGATGGCGAGATAGGCGTCGCCGACCGTCTTGATCTTCTCGACGCCCGTCTCGTTGCAGATCGCGTCGAAGCCCCGGAACAGCGCGTCGAGCTCATCGACCAGGACCGCCGGCGCAAGCTCGGACGAGATGCCCGTAAAGCCAACGAAGTCGCTGATCAGGACGGTCGCGTCGTCGTGGCGGTCGGCGATCCGAGTCTCGCCGGCATTGAGACGGTCGATGATCCGCTGCGGCAAGACGTTGAGCAGCAGCTCGTGCGACCGAGCCCGCTCTGCCTCGAGGTCGCGCAGGAGGCTTGACATGAGCGTCGAGTTCGAGTCCTGGAACTCCTCCATGCGCTGCACGTTCGCCTCGAGGCGCCTGAGCCGGCGTTCCAGGATCCGGTTCTCACGGTCGAGGTCCGTCGCGTTGGGAGGGGCCGCCTCCGGGTCCGGCATCGACGCTACGAGGCGCCGAGCAGGACCGAGACCATCGTCGCGTTGTGGAACTGGGTGCGGTCGGGAAACGCCATCGGGGCGATCTCCCCGAGGCAGTACATGCCCGCGATCGGAATCGACGTCCCGAGCAGGTCGCGCACCATCTCGAGTTCGCGCCCGACGCGTGTCCCGAGCAGGAATCGGCGCGTGGCGCACGAGTACAGGAGCGCCGCGTCCGGTGTCCTGCCGGCCGGGAACGCCGCGAGGGCGTCCTGCATCGACGCCCGCGCCCCCTCGAAGATCTGCTCGGTGCCCGCGACCGTGATCTGGACGGTGGCGCCGTCGGGGACGACGCCGAAGAACCCGACCCGCCCCGTCTCCGGGTCCCAGTTGATCGGAGTCCGGAGGTAGAAGCGGTCTGACCCGCCGCCTTCGAACACCGCCAGCGGATTGGCGATCGGGGGCTGGCCCGTGCCGAGGTAGCGCGCGTAGAAGTCGATCGCCGGACGGCCGTCGATCTCGAGGACCCCCTCCGGCGAGGTCCGGGTCACGACCCCGCGCGGCCCGACTCCCTGCCACCCGGTCTCGACACCGAACGAGAACGCGAGATCACCGGAGAAGAGCAGGATCGCGATGGAATCACGGCTCACCGCATCGTTCGCGATCTGCCTGCTCTCCGTCTCGCCCAGTGGCGCGGCCGGGTCCAGCGGGGAGGCGCCGCCGCCGATGATCGGCACGCCCGGCCCGAGGGCCGCGCGGAGACCATCGAAGATCGGCCCGGCCTCGGCGCCACCGATGTTCGGCATTACGAGGCAGAGGCGCATGGGCTGCGAGGCCTTCGAGCGGGCCATGGCAACCGCCTGCCCGGTCGCGCCGGCTGGGTCCGCGAGCAGGTTGCCGCCGATGCCCGCGGTCATCTCCACGGAGTCCGAGGCGAAGACCGCCAGGGCGACGGAATCCTCGGAGAAGCCGATCACCGACGACATCTCGCCGGCGGTCGTCGCACCGGCGAGCTCGATGCCCGGATAGTGGCGGCGGACGGCGTCGACGAGCGCCCGGTGATCGATGTCCCAGGCCCCGAAAATGATCCCAGCCCGCGGCGTCGCGCCCTCGAGTGCCGCATCGCATTCCTCGAAAACGGTCGTCAGCGCGGAGTCGAGGTCGATGTCGTCACTGTGCCCGACGGCCATCCGGAACATGAGCGGGAGCGTACTGCGCTGCGCGAAGGCCTGCGGCCGGAGGGTCAGACCGGGTCGAAGCGATAGCGGTCGCGATCCGGCGTCAGGCGGCCGATCGGGGTCACCGGCTCATGGCTGAGCACGACGAGCCAGCCCTCCGCGGCCGCGCGGGCGAAGAGCTCGCCCTTGACTTCGACCGAGTCGAGCGGGAAGTCGTCGAAAGCGCTCACCCAGCGCGGGTTCGCGCTCCACGGGCGCATCCCGAGGTCGCCGAAGAACGCGAGAGCGCGGTTCGCGCCCCGGACGACGATCGCCTGGTGACCCTTGGAGTGGCCGCCGGTCCTGATCACCGACACGCCCGGCAGCAGCTCGACCTCGCCATCGACCGCGCCGTCGCTCCCCCACCCGTGCACCAGCCGGAGCTCGGGCTGGTCATACGACGCGACAATCCGGCTGTTGTCGTCGAGGGCGATGTCCCACTCGGCCCGCTGGGCGACGATCCGCGCCCGCGGGAATGCCTTCGAACCGTCGGTGCGGAGCAGGCCGCCCGCGTGGTCGAAATGGAGGTGGCTCATCACGACGATGTCGACCGTCGATGGGTCGAAGCCGGCTGCTTCCAGCGCGGGGACGACCGGCTTGCCCTGGTAGCGCCGCATCTCGCGGACCTTGTCGGTGACGCGCTCGCCGATCCCTGTCTCGATCAGCACACGGCCCGACGGCGTCTCGACGAGCAGGCAGTTCAGCGCCTGGAGCAGGCGGTGTTCGGCATCGATCTCATCGGTGACGAGGCGGTCCCACAGGATGCGCGGCACCGGCCCGAACAGCGCGCCCGCGTCCGAGCGGAAGGTCCCGGCCTGGATCAGGGCCGCCCGCGTACCACCGCCGAGGTCCGTCGACCAGTCGACCGGTTCGTGCATTCGTTCCTTGTAGCAGGCGGCTCAGCCGCGACGCCTGGTCCTCAGTCGTGAGCGGTCTGCTCGCCCGCGCCCGTGGCGTTGGGTGCGGGCCCGGGACCATCTCCCGAGGCCCCGCTTCCGTTGGCGCCGGCGAAGTCACGATGGAACGCCGATGCGGTCGGCTCGGACTGGCCCTGGTACTTGGAACCGAGCTCCGGGCTGCCGTACGGCCGATCGACCGGGCTCGACATCTTGAAGAAGCTGATCTGCCCGATCTTCATGGCGTAGTAGAGGGCGATCGGGAGGTTCGCGACGTTCGAAAGCTCGAGCGTCAGGTTGCCCTTCCAGCCGGGGTCAACGTAGCCCGCCGTTGAGTGGATCAGCAGCCCGAGGCGGCCAAGCGAGCTGTTATGCGTTGGAATGAACGACCGTGTCGCGAGGAACACACCATTTGGTGACGACACTTCGATGCAACGGACCGGGACCGAACCGACTTCTCGAACGCTTGTAATTGCCCGGAACCGATGGAAACGCGAGCCGATCGCCTTCTGCCGGGCTAGCTTCCGGCTAATTCGAAAGACCGGCCGGTCGGGCGTGAATTTCACTCGGTACTTTGGACCATGGTCGACACCCTTCAACGTGGCGCGACCTTGAGACTTGACAGGGCGGAAGCCGAGACTTGCGGCGAGCTCGACAACCCCGTCGGCGAGGTCTTCGTTGGTGCTGGTGAATTCGCAACGACCCGCAACGTCGTCCGAGAACCCATCCGTATCCATCAGGCCCTGGAGCAATGCCAGGCGTTGTGACACACCGGCCTCGAGGTACGGGCCTGGTATGTACTTTCCGCCGAGCAGGCCGAGGTTTCGAAGCCGGCTCGAGAGCGAGCCATTCCGCATGTATTGGCCGGTCTTTGGGCTACGAGTCTGACCCGTTCCACCGATTCGAAACAGCCGTTGAGCGTATGTCAGTGGCTGGACGGTGAAGCCATCGCCACTGATCTGCTCGAGGATTTCCTCGTCATAGCAGGTGATCTCAGCCTTGGTGGTTGTGCCATCTCCAAGCCATGCCCCGAGCGTATACGGCTCAATTGGAAGATCGATGCGGACCGGGTACTGAACCGGTCCAGCCAGTGGCACATGGTGGTTCCATTCTTCCCGGACCTGCAGGGTCCGGGCGATCTCATCGGTCGTGCG
This sequence comes from Chloroflexota bacterium, assembly GCA_005889475.1. GTDB lineage: Bacteria > Chloroflexota > Limnocylindria > Limnocylindrales > CSP1-4 > UBA5189. The sequence continues at coordinate 8,381 of VBGT01000073.1, forward strand.
CACTTGTAGCCGACTGCGCCCGTATCGACGGCCGTTCTTGTCGACAGTCACCCATTGGTGATCTGCGTCCGCAATCGCGAACGCACCATCCGAAAAGAGAACCTCGCGACACGGTCTGTTCAACATCGGCGGAGTAGCCGCAACAACCTGGGTCGGCGCACCATTCTCGTCAAAAACAGTGTCCCCGGGTTCGAGCTCGCCCATCTTTCGCCACCCACCCGGGGTCGGGATTGGGGTATCGAGGGCAAGTGCCTTACCTTCGAGCCTCGCGACGAGGTCGTTGGGCAGCTCGGTCCATTCGAGTGTCTGGCCGAGGACGAACTCGCCCGGATGCAGGACGAACGGCTCGTCGTCTTGGATCGTGAGCAGCTCGGTCAGGTCCGGCTGTGGGTTCCGGACGTCGATGTACGCGTAGCGGTTGTTGCGGAAGACTCGGAACCGCCGATCGAGATGAAGATCGACCGACGACGGCTGGAGGTCCTTCGGATCGTACGGCTTGATCACGATCTCGCCGGCCTCGATCGAGGTGCGAATATCGCGGTCGGAGAGGACGCTCATGCACCCCGGATGATCGCATGGGGCGCCGTCCGACGGGCGCGCTAGGCTGCGCGCCATGACCGACCGTGACGTCCTCCTGCACCGCACCGCCGAGCTTGCCGGCGACTTCCTCGATCGACTGCCGGACCGG
>VBGT01000074.1 GCA_005889475.1 Chloroflexota bacterium
CGGGAAGTCGTCGGCGAGGGTGATCTTGATGTACGGGTAGCTCTTGTCGTCCTTGAGGCGCACGTTGAACTGCGGCTGGAAGCGCTTGACCAGGTTGCCCTCGAGCAGGAGGGCCTCGCCGACCGAGTCCGTGAGCGTGTACTCCACGTCGACGACGCGATCGATGACCGAGCGGATGAGGTGGTGCTCGATCCCCGGCGCCTCCTTCTGCCAGTAGCTGCGAACCCGGCTGCGCAGGCTCTGCGCCTTGCCGACGTACAGCACCGCGCCCCGCCCGTCCTTCATCAGGTACACGCCGGGTCGATCGGGGAGCTTCTTGAGGATCGCCTCGAGTTGCGGGGTCACGACGCGAATCCTAAGGCGACGCGTTGAAAGGCCCGCCCCGGTCGGGGCGGGCCTTGTGTCGCGGGAGTCGCGAGTCGGGCTACGGCCGCGACTCGCGCCTCGATCAGCTAGAACGAGGCGTCGAGGTCATGCGCCTTCTCGAGGAGCCCATTGGCCTTCCCGAGGAGGGAGCTGGCCTGGCTGATGGAGATTGGCTGGCCGTGGAACTCGGCGCCATCGAGCAGCTGGGAGATCTGGAGTGCCAGCGCGTCTCGTCGAGCGTCCAGGTCGGCGAGCTTGGTCTCGATGAGCTGGTAGGTTTGGTCGTTCGCGGAGCTGCTGGCGAGGGCCTTGGTGGACAGGCTCAACGTCGTCATCGCGAAGTCGCCGAACGACGCCGTGATCTGCTTGTACGCCCGGGCCAGGGCGCTCACCTTGGCCTGATTCGCCGTCAGCGAGGCTGGCAGCACGCCCGGATCCAGGATCTCCCAGGTGACCCGGCCGTCGTGGCGGTAATCGTCGACGAGACCGAGCAGCGAGAGCATCGTCGGCCGGACATCGGTGTGGTCCGTCCACGGCGACGCCGTGCCCAGGTTCTGGACCCCCGGACCCACATAGCCGACCCAGGTCGAGGCGATCTCGTCCTGGATGTCGCCGTGGTTCCAGGCGAACGTCTGCGCCGGATTCGACGCGATGTTCGTCGCGCAGGCGATCTGCGTCGGGCAGACCGCGCCACCGGTCGCGAAGAAGAACCAGTCGGGATCGGCGAATAGGGTGAACGTCGGGGTCCGCATCGGGTCGGCCGTGACCATGTGCAGGATGTTCTCCTCGACCGGGTCGGCCAGCGCGACCGTGATGCCGTGCTCGTCGAGGCCGGTGTACGGATTCACCCAGTGGAGCGCGGCGCTCTCTCGCTCGAGCGTCCGGACGGCCGGATCGCTCCTCCCGGGGTTGCCCTGTACGTAGACAGTCGGGGCGTCGTCGGAGTGGACGGTGAACGGAGTGGTGTCGCCGAACTGGGTCCGGAGCATCCGGCGCAGGTCGGCATTGATCTCGCCGATGTTCGCGTACGTGCAGGCGGTGGTCACGCCGTCGCAGCTCGCCGGCGAGGGCGCGCTGCCCGCGAAGTGGTCACCTTCGTCGACGGTGAACACGAACAGGGTGTTCGACTTGTTGATGCCGTCCGTGGCGAGGCGGGTGAAGAACTTGTCGAAGGCGGCGTCGTAGGCCGCGAGCTGGGCCGTGTAGCCGGCCTGGCCCGGGCCGTACGCCACGTGGATACTCCCCGATGTGCCGTGGTTGTCGTGGGCGTCGCTGATGTAGGCATACGTCACCGGGACGCCGGCTTCCTGCATGTGCGCCACCCACGACAGGGAGTTGGTCGCCACCATGCCGTCGAAGCCCGGGAACCCGACGTGGCCGTTCTGGTCCTGGATCGTGTTGCCGTCAAGGTCGACGGGAACGCCACCCGGGAAGATCTGAGGGTCGACGTACTTGGCGCCGAACAGGCCGTTGTAGCCGGTGTAGGCGGGACCGGGCTCGTCGGGCAGGAGATCGGCGGCACCATGGTTGGCGCCGGAGCACAGGGCCGAGCCTGCGGCGCAGTGGACGCCGATACCGACGAAGTCCGCAAACGATTGGGTCGCCGCTCGTCCCGGGTGATCGCCGTTCACTTGCGTGGCCTCAGGCGAGCCGGTGCCGAACACGGTCGGGACATCGATGCCGGTGTTCTCGAGGACGGTGTTGGCGGTCGCGACGGCGCCGACATCACAGCCGGCGCGGCTGTACGGCACCCATGGCGCATCATCTCGGGCGTGAAGTCGGTCTGATTCGGCGGCGGGAACGTCTCGTTGCCAAACGGCCCGGGATCGAAGAGGGGCGCTGTCCAGTAGGCAAATGAGACGCCCGTGTTCGTGCCGCCGGTTGGGGTGAAGTACCGGAAGCTGTTCGAGACCGGCTGGCCCATCCGATCGGGGTAGACGCCCGTCAGGGATGTCAGGATGCCCGTCGCGGTGTGGGAGATGAGCACGGTGTGGTCGTTGGTCAGCATCGTGCCGTTGTTCTTGATGAAGTTGAGCAGGTGCGGCATCTGCTCGAGGTCAGATGGCACGTTCGGGTTGTCGCGCCGGAGGTGCGTGTTGTCGAACTGGATGTAGATGACGTGCTGGATGTTGTCGCCCGCGGACTGCAGGTCGCACGTCGGGGCTCCGAGCGCGGCCGGGGCGGCCGCCAGTGATCCCGCGAGGAGCGCCGACGCCGCGAGCGCGGCCGAGACGCCGACGGCATGTAGCCGCTGGACGATGGTGAAGCGCGACGGGGCCATCTCAACCTCCTGGATGGCGGCTCACTCGGCCGGCCTCGGCCGGGTGCGGAGTGTCGGCTCGACGATAAGCCGGCGCCGTTACCCGGGCATAACGCCGGCATAACGGTCGCGGCGCCAGCCGTTACCGCGGGGTCACACCAGGGAATCAAAGAGGCCGGGCCTGTGGGCCCGGCCTCTTGGCTCACGTCATGCAGTCGTCACGGGTTGCAGGGCGCGACGCAGGTCATCCGATCGAGCGGGAAGTTCGATGGATTGAGGGCCGGCCCGACGACGCCCATATAGGCAAGGAACACGTTCGCGTCACGATCGCGCGTGATCCCCTGCCCGTCGTGGAGCATCGTGTACGAGTCACCGCCGCTGTTCGTGAAGTCGACGACGGCGAAGCTGTAGGTCGTGGCGTCGTACGGGATCGCCGTCCCATCGGACCAGGTGACGGCTGTCACGCGAGACGGCGAGCATGCCCATGTGATGGGCGCGACCTCGCTGCCCGAACAACCTGTTGGGTTGGCGGTGTTGAAGCTGAACTTGATGCCGGAGACATCCGGGAACCGCCCGGCACACGTGCTCGTGTTGGTGATGGGATTCGGACAGAGGCTCACGCCGTTCTCGAGCGCCTGCCAGAGCTGTACTCCGGTCACGTCCCGCGTCAGGACGTTGTTCCCGAAGGGCAGAACGGTATACACGTCGCCCTTCACCAGATCGAGCGGCGATCCCGAGCCGTAACCGGCACACGTGGTGATCGTCGTGTGGTCGGCTGCGTAGTTGGCGCGGTTCAGGCTCGTGTTCACTGGGTGGTAAGCGCAGGCCGGGAACTGCGAGCGGATGCCACCGCCGGTAAAGAATCCGATCTGGGTGCCATATGTCAGGCGCATCCCGTCAGCGATAAGGTCACCGAGCGGCGTCTCCTTTCGACGCTCGATGTTGCCACCCCGGTCGAACGGCGCGGTTGTGGTGCCGATCTGTCCGTCGAGGGCCGCGGCGAGCGCCGTTCGGTAGGGAACCAGCATGTCGACGAGGTCCTGATCGCAGTAGGTCAGCGCGCCGCAGGACGTGTTGTTGGACGACAGCGCACCTGCCGGGCCGGGCGTAACGAAGGTCACCGACTTGCTCACGACCCCGGGGCCGGTGCCCGGCCGGACCGAGATCAGTGTCTTCGCGTACTCGTTCCCGAAGCTCACGTTCTCGAAGAACAGGATGCCGCTCGCGGTCGTACCCGAGTATTCGACGTTCGTGTGGTCGCCGATCACGACGTCCACCAGGCCGCCAGGCAGCGCATTCGCGAAGTCGATCAGCGCACCGCTCGGTGGCGACACGGTGTTCATGCCCTTGTGCGTAATCACGATGACGACCTGCGCCCCAGCCTTCTTGGCTGCGAGCGCATTCTTCTGGGCAGCGACAACGCCATCGGTGACCGCCATCGTCCCGAAGTTGCCCGGCGACACGAGCGTCGGGGCTTCCTCGTTCACGATGCCGATCACGGCGACCTTGATGCCGCCGACCGTGAGGTAGGCAATGGGATCGACACCGTTCAGGTTCGCCCCGATGTTCGCCAGGTTCGCGGCGACGTACTTGTACGGCGCGCCCGGGTGCGCGCCGTGCGTGCCGGTGCTCGCGGCACCCGCCAGGTCAATCATCGACTGAAGGTGCGCGACGCCCTTGTCGAAGTTGTGATTTCCGAAGGTGTTGACCTGGATGCCCATGAGCCGCTCGCCCTGAACTGCGGGCTCCTCGTTGAAGAAGCTCGCCAGCGGCGGTGATGCCCCGAAGTCGTCGCCCGCGGTCATGGTGATCGTCGGGTAAGCGAGCCGGTCCTGCTTCCAGCGGGCCGAGATGTTCCACGCGCCGCCGTTGGCACCCGCCGGGTCGAGATTGCCGTGCCAGTCGGACACGTTCAGGATCTGGATGGTCACCGGCGCCGGCGGCTTCGCCGCGAAGGCGCCGGTCGGGACGAGGAGGGCGACCAGCGCGAGCAGCGCCAGCGCCAGGAAGCCGCGCCGGTTTGGGCGCGAGGATGTTGGTAGCGGCACGGGATCCTCCTCCACGTGGATGGGTCACGAGCGACGTGGCCCGAGTCGAGATCCGCAGCTTCCGTTGCCCGGACCCTTCGGCCCGGCCTTCTCTGTGCGGCGGTTTGCTCTTGCTGCCTGGGCCTAGGGTCGGCCCTTTGACACCGCGTTGGCGAGGCTGTTGACCGTCGCATCACGGTGACCGAGGTCGCCGAGGTTCCATTGCTGCTCGATCGTTCGCATGATCGACAGGGTGTCGAGGTACGTGTGATCAACGCCCGAGCGAACGAAGCTGCGGGCGACGAGGAGCGCTGGGATTCGCGTGCCGGGACCCCACTGGTCGTGAGCGGCAAGGTTGTTGCCCTGGCCGGGCGGCGAGGCATGGTCCCATTGCCCGCCGAACTCGTCGTACGTGACCACGATCAGAGTGTTGCCAGCCTGCGGGCCCTTCATCACCGCCTGGATCAGGTCCACGAGGTGGTTGCTGCCGTTCGGCTCGCTGGCGTAGCCGGGGTGCTCGTTCTCGCTTCCGAGCGGCTTCACGAAGCTCACCGACGGAAGCTGGCCGTTGCTCGCGGCCCAGAAGAAGTCCTGCTCGTCGAGCAGGTGCGTTGCACGGTCGTCGGTCCCTGGCGCGTAGCGCAGGAAGTAGGCGAACGGGTAGTGATGCTGCTGGTACGAGTAATGCGGGCAATACGGCCAACCGGCGTGGAGGCCGTCCCCGTCTGCGGGGGCGCCGGCAGCGGGCCCTTCCGGATCCGAGCAAGTCGGGCCATTGCCGTTCGTCCAGCCTCGCCCGCCAACGATGCCGGCTGCGTTGTCCCAGCCGCCGCCGTAGTAGGCCCAGCTAACGGCGGCATTCGACATCAGGTCGCCGATGTTCATCGGCGTGGTGGTGTCATCGATCGGCCGGATCTTGTTCGCGAAACCGGTGCTGGTCGGCTGGTACCACGGCAGCACGGTGTTGACGGCGTAATCGCCGCATGCGAGACCGCCCACGCCTGGGCAGGCCTGAGTCGTGTTTCCGTCGAAGACGCACGATGTCGACGAGTAGAGCGGATAGGGGCCTGAGCAGCCGGTTCCGCTCGCGCCGCGCGGGAAACCAGACGCATCAAGCACCGTCCGGGTCGATCCCGTTCCGCTGAACGCGGGCGGTGCGGCCGCAATGAGGAACTGGTGGTTCAGGAACGAACCACCGAACGCGGCCTGGAAGAAGTGGTCGGCGATCACATACTTCGGCGCGCCGTTGGCATGCAGGTAGTCGTAGATCGGCAGCTTCGTCGTGTCGTAATAGCCGAACGACATGGCCGCGGAATCGCTCCCGGTGATGTACCGGTTCTGCATGCCGCCGTTGAGCTGGTACTGCTCCTGATAGAAGCGGTGGACCAGGTCACGGGTACAGCCACCGGGGCCGCCGTTCGGATCGAGGATGCCGTTGGCGAATCCGAACAGGTTGTTCAGCGGCGGGCACGTATGTGCCGTGGCCGGGATGTACGTGTCGATCTTGTAGGGCCCGGCCGGGGCCCCTGGGTTCTGCCCGAACGCGCTCGAGATGTGGGCCGTCGAGCCATTGCCGAGGGTGACGTCCTGGGTACAGGTCTCAGTTAGCGGACCAGCCGGTGTCTGGAGGGTCGTCCGCAGATTGACGTCGGTCTGCAGTAGGCATTGAAACGGCGTTGCGTCTTGCGCGATCTGGGTGGTGTGGGCGGCGTCGGCATCGCCGAGGCCGACGACGTGCTGGCCATTGACATCGCCCCACAGGCCATACAGGTTGTCGAAGCTGTGGTTCTCCTCGTAGATGACGACGATGTGCTTGAAGTTACCGAGCGGACCGGTTTTGGGCGCCGCTGACACCGGTGAGGCGACGGCCGCGAGCGCAAGCAGCGCGATGGCGACACCCGCCGCGCGGCGATGTTGGACGATCGATCTCACGGGGCACTCCTCCACGTGCTCGGGCACAGGGCCCGCGGGGGGCCTCCAAAGCCCTCACGATCCTTCTCCGGCCACCATACTCCCGACCGTCGAGGATCGTTAACTCGGGTCCGCGCTTCGAGCGCCGAGCGGTGCGCCTGCGCACCGAAATGTTGCGTCGACGCGCCGCGACGACCCGCGCACATGCGGTAGGTCGGCACCGTCAACCGGGGCAGGGGTCGCGGCGACCAGCTGGCGGGGCGGTGATACTTCGGTACTTCGCCGGGCCGCTCTTCTCGGCCGCCGAGCGGGACTGGAACGTCGCGCTGGCGACTGCGCTGCGCGCCGCGGGTCACGAGATCTTCCTGCCTCAGGAGCAGGAGCCCGGGAAGGACGCCGCCGGTATCTTCGCCACCGACGTCGGCGGGATCGATTGGGCCGACGGGCTCCTCGCCATCATGGATGGCCCCGACCCGGATTCGGGCACGAGCTGGGAGGTCGGTCACGCCTACGGCAAGAAGCCCATCCTCCTCGTCCGAACCGACATCCGCTGGCTCCGCTCGAGCGGCGACTCGGGCTACAACCCGATGCTGACGGAAGCGGCCACCCTGCGTCTCGACCTGAAGGCGGCCTCCATGGAGCGGGTCACCGATGAGGTCCTCGCCGCCATCCGGCGCCTCGAGGCCGACGGCCCGACTACCGGCACATAAGGGGTCACGTCCAGACTTCCCCGCGTGGCGAACCATCCCGCCGTCGTCGAGCGCCTGGCGAGGCTCCAGGTCGACCAGCGGCGCGCCGCCACGATGCCGCCCGGCCCGGTGCTGTGTGTCGCCCCTGCGGGATCCGGCAAGACAACGACGCTCGTAGCCCGGATCGCCTGGCTGATCGATGGCGGGGCGGAGCCGGAGGCGATCTGCGCGATCACGTTCAACCGGCGCGCGGCCGAGGAGCTCCGCGAGCGGGTCGCCGGCGCCATCGAGCCACTCGGCGCGGATCTCGGCGATCGCGTCCGCATCCGGACGTTCCACGCGCTCGGGCTCGAGATGCTCCGCGGCGCCGGTCAGCCCGTCGAGCCGCTCCTGGATCGCGAGGAGCTTATTCGCGCAGTCCGACCGGACGCCGCCCCGGCCGAGCGGCGCCGCCTGGACACGCTCATGTCGCGCTTCAAGCTCGACCTCGACGTCGACCCGCGCGCGATCGAAGCGGATCCGGAAGCAGGGCCGGTGGCGCGGACATATGCGGCCTACGAAGCCGAGATCCAGCGGCGCGGCGGCCTCGACTTCGACGACCTCGTGGCGCGTGCGCTTGACCTGCTCGAGCGCGATGCGGAGGTCCTGGCTGCCTGGCGGGATCGTTGTCAACACCTGCTCGTCGACGAGGCGCAGGACCTGGATCGGGCGCAGATGCGGCTCGCGCTCCTGCTCGCCGCGCCGGCGAATCGGATCTTCCTCGTCGGCGACGACGACCAGTCGATCTACGGCTGGCGGCTTGCCGACGTGCGTCGCCTGCTCGGTCTTGCCGACGAGGCACTGCCGAACCTGACCCGCGTCGACCTCGAGACGAACTACCGCTGTCCGGCGCCGGTGCTCGACCGCGCGGTGCGCCTGGTGGAGCACAACATCGAGCGTTTCGCCAAGGTCATCCGCACGGGTCCGAAGGCCGAGGGCCGACTCGTGCTCGCTGCCACGGCGGCCGACGACGTCGATCGCGCCGAAGCCGTCCTCGCATCGTGGCCCGACGACGGTGGAACGCAGGCGGTGCTCGCCCGCACGAACCGCGAGCTGCTGCCGGTGGTCGCCGCGGCGGTGCGCCGCGACGTGTCGTTCCGCGCTGCGGAGCTCGAGCTCCCGATCGAGTCGCCAACCGTCGACGAGCTGCTCGACTCGGCGGACGCGGCCGCTCGCGACGCCGGCCTCAGGGAGCATCCGTTGCGTAGCCTGGCCCGTGTTCGGGAGCGCCATCGGGAGGCCGGTCGAGGAAGCACGAACGAGGCGGTCGACGAGGATGACCTCGACATGGCAATGGCGCGAGACGGCATCGCCGCATCGCTGCTCGCGTGGGCCGCGAGCTGTCGAGATCTCGACGAGCTCCGCGGCCGCATCGAGGCAACGCGCGCGAGGCTGGCGGCGCTCCGCAGCAACGATGCGCTGCTCCTGCTCGCGACCGCCCACGGGACGAAGGGCCTCGAGTTCGACCACGTCGCGGTGATCGGGCTCGACGACGGCACGTTTCCCAGCGCCCGGTCCGTTTCCGAGGCGCTCGAGCCGGAGCGCGCCTTGGAGGAGGAGCGGCGTCTCGCCTACGTGGCCTGGACCCGCGCAAGGCGCTCGCTGACCCTCGTCTACGACCCGGGCTCGCCCTCGCAGTTCCTGCTCGAGGCGTTCACCGCCGCCGAGCTCCGCCTGCCGCCATGGCTCGCACGGAAGGCCGGCGCAGCCTCCGCGCGTTAGCCACCTACGATGCCGACGTGCGATCGGTCCCGAGTCTCGGTCCTCGTGGCGAAGGCTGGGTCGCCCTGCAGATCCTGTGCCTCGGGCTCGTCGTGCTCGCCGGAAGGTTCGCGCCCGCCGAGACAAGCTCGGGCGTTCCCGCCGCGGCGTCCTGGATCGGCGGGGTCGTCATGCTCCTTGGGGTCGCAATCGTCATCGCGGGGTCGATCGAGCTGCGCCGAAGCGAGGCGTTCAGCGTTGTCCCCCACCCGCGTGCGGAGGGCAAGCTGGTCGAGACCGGGCCCTATCGATACATCCGGAACCCGATCTACGCCGGCCTGATCCTCGCGTCGCTGGGCTGGGCGGTCACGCGACTGTCCCTGGTCGCCGGCCTGGCAACCGTGTTGCTCGCGGTGGTGCTCGATCTCAAGCGCCGGCGCGAGGAGGGATGGCTGGTCGAACGATTCCCCGGCTACCGCCCCTACCGAGAGCGGACGAAGGCGTTCGTGCCCTTCGTCTACTAGGCGCGGCCCGAGTCCGACGACTCAGGAGCGGTTCGCTTCCCAGCGGTTGATCGCCCGGCTCAGCCGATCGATCCGGTCGAGGAACGGCTCCGTGACCTCCGCCGGCAGCTGATCCCGAACGGAATCCTTGGGCCCATAGGCGGCGCGGGCCAGCCTCGCCGCCGCCCGCAGGTCGGGCAGCGGGTCGTCCCGCAGGCGACCCGGGAGCGGCTCGAGGTACCGCAGCCAGCGCTCGGCGCCGAGCTCCCGCGCAGCCGCCACGACGCGATCGCCGGCACGCGCTGCCTCGAGCGCGGCGGCGTCCACCTCCGGCAGCTCGTGGCGCGGCGGCACCCGCCGCACCTGGGTCATCGCGCTGCGGCGACCTTCCGCCGCGAAGACTTTTCGGTGGGCTTGCCGCGGGCCCCGTTGCCGCCGTCGTGCTCGTGGTCCATCGGCACCGCGACCGCGCGCACACGGCCCGCCGCCTCCGCGAACGAGACGTCCGACAGCGGCACGAGCGGCTCGCCGCGGAGGACCCGCGCGAGGTACTCGCCGGTCGCCGAGCCGCGGACCTTGGCGATGGCCTCGGGCGTGCCCTCGGCCACGATCCTGCCGCCGCGCGCCCCGCCCTCCGGCCCGAGGTCGATGATCCAGTCGGCGGTCTTGATCACGTCGAGGTTGTGCTCGATCACGACGACCGTGTTGCCCGTCTCGACGAGCCGGTGCAGCACCTGCAGGAGCTTCTCGACGTCGGCAAAGTGCAAGCCCGTCGTCGGCTCGTCGAGGACATACAGCGTCTTGCCGGTCGCGCGCCGCGACAGCTCGGTCGAGAGCTTGACCCGCTGCGCCTCGCCGCCCGACAGCGTCGTCGCGGGCTGGCCGAGGTGGATGTACCCGAGGCCGACGTCGAAGAGCGTCTGCAGCTTGCCCGCGATCTTGGGGACCGGTCGGAAGAACTCGAGCGCCTCCTCGACGGTCATCTCCAGGACCTCGGCGATCGAGCGGCCCTTGTAGTGGATCTCGAGCGCCTCCCGGTTGTACCGCGCGCCCTTGCACACCTCGCACGGGACGTACACGTCGGGCAGGAACTGCATCTCGATCTTGATGATCCCGTCGCCCTTGCAGTTCTCGCACCGACCGCCCTTGACGTTGAACGAGAAGCGGCCAGGGCCGTAGCCGCGGACGCGCGCCTCGGGGACACCCGCGAACAGCTCGCGGATCGAGGTGAACAGCCCGACGTATGTGGCCGGGTTCGAGCGCGGCGTCCGACCGATCGGGCTCTGGTCGATCTCGATGACCTTGTCGACCTGCCTGATGCCCTCGATGCGATCGTGCTTGCCCACCGGCTCGCGCGAGCCGAACAGCTCGCGCGCGAGGGCCCGGTAGAGCACCTCCGTGACGAGCGTGCTCTTGCCGCTACCCGACACGCCGGTGATCGCGGTGAAGGTCCCGAGCGGGAACGTCACGTCGAGGTTCTTGAGATTGTGCTGGCGCGCGCCGCGCACGACGAGCTGCTTGCCGCTGCTCTTCCGCCGCTTCGCCGGGATCGGCACGCGCCGGTCGCCGCGGAGGTAGGCGCCCGTGATCGAGCGGGGCTCCGCCAGGACCGCCTCGAGCCGGCCGTTGGCGATGATCTCGCCGCCGTGCTCCCCCGCTCCGGGCCCGATGTCGATGACCCAGTCGGCCGTCCGGATCGTCTCCTCGTCGTGCTCGACGACGAGCACCGTGTTGCCGAGGTCGCGCAGCCGGGTCAGCGTCGCGATCAGCTTGGCGTTGTCGCGCTGGTGCAGCCCGATCGAGGGCTCGTCGAGGATGTACAGGACGCCCATCAGCGTCGTCCCGATCTGGGTCGCAAGCCGGATCCGCTGCGCCTCGCCGCCGGACAGCGTCTGGCTCGTCCGGTTGACGGTCAGGTAGTCGAGCCCGACGTCGACCAGGAAGCCGAGGCGGGCCTTTATCTCCTTGAGAACCTGGTAGGCGATCGCCCGCTCGCGCTCCGAGATCTTGCTCGGCAGCGTCTGCGCCCACGCCAGCGCGTCGGTGATCGAGAAGTCGGCGACCTCCGAGATGTCGCGGCCGTCGATGGTCACGCCGAGCGCCTCGGGCCGCAGGCGCTTGCCCTTGCACGTCGGGCAGGGCCGCTCGACCATGTACTTCTCGAGCTCGGTCTTGATGTACTCGGAGTCCGTCTCGCGGTACCGCCGCTCGAGATTGGTGACGACGCCCTCGAACTGGGCGCGATAGCTGTTCTCGCCGCGCTCGTGCCGGTAGCGGATGACGACGGTCTCGTCCTTCGGCGCGAAGAGGAGGTACTCGACCGCCTCCTTCGGCAGGTCGCGCAGCGGCGCGTTCGGGTCCCAGCCATGGGACAGGAAGATCGCCTCGGTGATCTTCTGCCGCCACGACGCGTCGGTCGGCATGCGCGCCCAGGGCACGGCCGCCCCCGTCATGACGCTCTTGCTCTTGTCGGGCAGGACGAGCTCCGGATCGATCTCGAGCCTCGTGCCGAGGCCCGTGCACGTCGGGCAGGCGCCGTGCGGTGAGTTGAACGAGAAGCTGCGGGGCTCGAGCTCGTCGATGGTCGTGCCGTCGTACGGGCACGAGTAGCGCTCGGAGAAGCGGCGCTCCTCGAACTCCGGCGGTTCGCCCTCCCGCGGGGCGGGCGCGATCAGGACGACGCCCTCGCCCAGGCGGAGCGCGGTCTCGATCGAGTCGGCGAGGCGCGGCCGGTCAGGGTCGTCCACGGGGACGCTGGTGTCCGGGTCGATCGGGCGGCCGCGCTCGTCGCGCGCCCAGCCCTCCGGCGCTTCAGCCCGCCGGACGACATACCGGTCGACGACGACCTCGATCGTGTGGCGCTTGTACTTGTCGAGCTTCGGCGTCTCGCTCAGGTCGTACGTCTCGCCATCGACGCGGACGCGCACGAAGCCCTGCTTGCCCGCCGCCTCGAAGATTCGGTCGCCCTCGGTCTTGCGGTCCTTGACCAGCGGCCCGAGGACGAGCAGCCGTGTGCCTTCCGGAAACGCCAGCACCTGGTCGACGATCTGCTGGACGCTCTGGCGCTCGATCGCGTGGCCGTTCGGGCAGTGCGGGATGCCGATGCGCGCGAACAGCAGGCGCAGGTGGTCGTAGATCTCGGTGACGGTGCCGACGGTCGACCGCGGGTTGCGGCTCGAGCCCTTCTGGTCGATCGAGATCGCCGGCGACAGGCCGTCGATCTGGTCGACATCGGGCTTCTCCATCTGGCCCAGGAACTGGCGCGCGTAGGCGCTCAGGCTCTCGACGTAGCGGCGCTGGCCCTCGGCGTAGATCGTGTCGAACGCGAGGCTCGACTTCCCGCTTCCGCTGAGGCCCGTGATGACCACCAGGCGATCGCGCGGGAACGCCACCGACACGTCCTTGAGGTTGTGCTCGCGCGCTCCGCGAACGACGATCTGATCCTGGGGCACGCCGCCCAGTCTACAAGAATCGGTCGAAACCGAACAGATGTTTTGTTGTGGCCGGCCGCGTCACCCCGGCTAGACCACGCGCAGCGCGCCGATGGCGGCCGAGTTCGAGATCCCGCCCATCAGGCCGATGACGATCGCCATCGCGACGATCCCCGCGGCCACCCTCGGGTGCGCGGCGCGACTCGCGAGGATGGCCCCAACCGCCGTGACGAACGACAACAGGACGACCTTCGCGATCGCCACCATCGGGTAGCCGTAGGAGGCGTACAACAGGCCGACCAGCGGGTTGGCCTCCGCATGTGGCCCGAGCCGTTGCGTCATCGCGACGAACGTCCCAAGGTCGAACAGCTGCGCCGCCGACATCGTCAGAACCGCCGCCACCATGACCCGCATGCCGCCATCATCCGCGGCCGGCTCATCGCGCATTTATACGCGACTCACCAGGCCATTTCGGCCGCGCGTCAATGCGCAGCCTCCGACAGGGCGATGGACGGGCTCAACCCGGAAGCCACGTCCCGCAATGCGACGAGCTGAAGCCCTTGTCGGTCGGAATGATCTCAACACTTCCGACCGAGCCGACCTCTGTCGACTCGTCGGAGGTTCCCCCGAACCCTGAGAGACGCTGCCAGACGCAGGCTGTCCCGCCCTGGCTGGTGTAGTGGCCAGGCTGAACGTCCACACCGACGATCCAGACGCCGTCGTCGATGGGCACCGGCAGCGGTGAAAGGTCAGAAGTCCATGTGCCGCAATGCTGCGAGATGAACCCGGCATCAGACGGGTCGATCGTCGCTACCCGCGGCCCGACGCCCGCCGAATTGCCGATGGTCTCGGCGGAGCTGCCGCCAAAACCGCTCACGCGCTCCCAGTAGCAGAAGTCCTCCGGATCTTGGCTCGGCGCCCGGACGACTCGATACGTCCCAGGTGGTACATCGGTGCCGACATGAAGCTCGCCGTCCTCGAACGTACGTGCGGTGACGGTCGCTGCGGGACTCAGCGGCTGGCTGCCATCGGCGGAACCAAGCGGGGCCAGCGACGCGCTGGGAGACAGCGAGCAGGCGGCGACCAGGAGCACAGCGGCTGCAGCGATCCTGATCAACGATGCCTCCCGTCCTTCGTTAGCGGGAATGGAACCATATGAAGAGGCCGGGCCCCCTGAGCCCGGCCTCTTCCTTCCCCATTCCAACGGGCGTTTGGCGTCGGTGGGCTACTTCTTGGCTTGGATTACAGCTGTGGCGACGAGCTGACCCGTCGCGTTGTCCTTGATCACGATCGTGTAGGGCGCGTCGATCGTGAAGGACTTCGTGTCGAGGTTGTACATGTACTTGCTGTCCACCTGACGCATGAAACCGGTGTTGTCGGCGCCGGACACGGAGTCCGGGATCTGGTAGGTGCCGTTGTCGACGTCGTCGGGATCGACGATGCCAGCAACGACCTTGATCGACAGCGTCTTGTTCGCGAGTGCCAGGCCGGTGCAGTCGGCGACGCGGAGCTTGAGCGGGATGACGTTGCCCTTCTTGACGACGTTCCGCATGCCGTCCTGGATCGGTGGATCCCACGAGACCGTGTAGACGTTCAGTGACGAAACGTACGTGTAGTCGAAGGCCCCGCCGTCGTCGTCACTGACGTGGGCAGTGACGGCGCCATTGATGCAGGCCGGGGTAAATGAGTGGGTGCTGGTGAATGTCCCAGTCGTCGGGTCTGGCCCAGCAGTGGGCCCAAAGCTGGCGGGCGTTCCCGCGACGACCGTCCCGGCCCAGTTGAACTGGGACGTGATGGCGTCGAGCCAGCCCGGATCGCTGAAGTTCACCGTGGCCGTTGCATTCCCGGTGTACGGATTGAAGGTGAATGTCTGGCCGGTCTTGGTCGGGGCGACGTTGGTCACGACGACGGTGGTTGTGTACTCGCTGGCGCCGCCGTCCTTGTCGATGATCCGGCCCTTGACCGTGTACGAGCCGTTGTCGCCGTAGGTGCAGCTTGTGTTGGCGCTGTTCAGCGCCGTGTTGCCGTAGGTCGCCGAGGCGAGACTGCCGTTGGTGCAGCTATAGGCGTAGTGGAAGCCAGCACTCGTGTCGGCGCCGGACGGGTCGAACTGATTGCTGAACGCCACGGTAGCGGGACTGCCCTCACCAACCGGGCTGTTATTGGTCAGTGTCGCGGTAGGCACGACGTTGTTCACGGTGACCACCGTGGTGTACTCGTTGAAGCCGCCGTCCTTGTCGATGATCCGGCCCTTGACCGTGTACGAGCCGTTGTCGTCGAAGGTGCAGCTGGTGCTGGCGCTGTTGGCCGCGGTGTTGGCGTACGTCGCCGAGGCGAGGCTGCCGTTGAGGCAGCTGTACGCGTAGTGGAAGCCGGCGGTGGTGTCGGCCGAGCTCGGGTCGGACTGACCGCTGAAGCTGACCGTGACCGGGCTGCCCTCGTTGACCGGTCCGGTGTTGGTCAGATTGGCGGTGGGCGCCACGTTGTTGACGATGACGCTGGCGGTGTACTCGGAGACGCCGCCATCCTTGTCCCGGATCTTGCCCTTGACCGAGCGGACGCCGTTGTCGGTCGTCGGGCAGCTCGCGGAGGGCGACCCAGTGAATGGCGCGTAACCCGTGCCATCTCCACAATCAAATGCATACTCGAAGCCCACCAGGCTGTCGGCATTCGAGGGGTCGAATGGGCTCGTCAGCGAGAGGTTGAACCCGCTGCCCTCGTTGACTGGGCCGGTGTTGCCGAACGTGGCCGTGGGCGCGACGTTGGTCACGTCGATACCGGTTGTGTAGTCGGTGTAGCCGCCGTCCTTGTCCTTGATCCGGCCCTTGACGGTGTACGTGTGCGGGCCGTCGTCGAGGTAGCTGGC
>VBGT01000121.1 GCA_005889475.1 Chloroflexota bacterium
GTCCGGCTCGCGCTCCGCGCGCCGCGGTGAGCCCCGAGTCCGATCCGGAGCGCCCAAAGATCGAGGTCGGGCTGCGCCGGGTGCCGGAGCTCGACCCACGGGCGCCGCTGCCCGAGAGTGACCCGCGCCTCACCGCGAAGATCGCGGATGAGATCCGCTCGACCGGGCCAATGACCTTCGCGAGGTTCATGGAGCACGCCCTCTACGACCCCGAGGCGGGCTACTACGCGAGATCCGGGGAACCTGATGGCGCGACGACCGGGCCGGGGCGCCGCGGCGACTTCCTGACCGCGCCGGAGAGCCATGCGATCTTCGGTTGGGCGGTCGCTCGCCACGTGGAGTCGGTCTGGCTCGCGCTCGATCGTCCGGCTCGGTTCGTCGTCCGCGAGCACGGCGCCGGGACCGGCGCGCTCGCGGCGGGGATCCTCGACGGCCTGCGACGAGCGGGCTCCGAGCTGCTCGAGGCAATCCGCTACCAGGCGATCGACACTTCGGGGTCCCGCGTTGCGGCCCTGCGAGCACGGCTCGACGCACTCGGCGTCGCCGATCGCCTCGATCCGCCCGACGACCTCCCGGCGGTCGGGGCGATTCTCGCCAACGAGCTCCTCGACGCCCTACCCGTCCACCGCGTCGAGGGCGGGCCCGGCGGAAGCCTGCTCGAACGATTCGTCGCCGTCGAGCCCGGAGGCGCCGCTGATGCGCCGCCGTTCACGACCGCGCTCGGTCCGCCATCGACGCCGGACCTCGCCGCGCGGCTGGCCGGTGAGGCCATCACGCTGCAGCCCGGTCAGCCGGCGGAGATCTGCCTCGCTGTCGACCGCTGGATGGCCGACGCCGGCGCCTCGCTCGAGCGCGGCGAGCTGCTCCTCATCGACTACGGCTACCCGGCTGCCGAGCTGTACGACCCCGATCGCGGCAGCACCCTGCGCGCGTACCACCGGCACCGGGTCCACGCCGATCCGCTCGTCGGAATCGGCCGGCAGGACCTCACCGCCCACGTGGACCTCACCGCCGTCGAACGGGCAGCGGCGGCGGTCGGGCTCCAGTCGATCGGGCGCACCAGCCAGGCACGTTTCCTCGCTGCCCTCGAGACGGGCGAGCTCCTCGTCGGCATGCAGGCGGACCAATCGACGACGCTCGAGTCGTACCTCGGGGCGCGCTCCGCGCTCGCGCGCATGCTCGACCCACGCGCGACCGGCGCCTTCACCGTCCTCGCCTACGGCCGCGGACTCAGCGCAGGGACGTTACTCGCGGGCTTCGGCGGATAGCGCAGCGAGCCTCGCCGTTCAGCGCACTGCACGATGTGCGCTCAGGAGTCCATTGGGACGAGGCGCCGCACTGCGGCCATGGCTTGCGCCATGATCGACCCCTGAACGCGTGCGAATGTGCGTATGGGGAGCAGAACGGACCGCAGTCGCGGTCACGGCGGGGGATTCGGAAGAACGACATCGACCGCTGGGGCGCGTTCCCGTTCCGCGCCTCGGGTGCGCAGCCGCGTCCCGATCGGCGCCCGCGATAGAATTGCGATGGGCGACGGCCGTCTGCAGGCGGTCGGTCGCGAATGCCTCGGACACCAGCAGCCGACCAGCAGCCCACCAGGATCGAGCGCCGCGCAGCGCCGGCGCTCGAAGCGAGGATGGCCTTGACCGGGATCTGGTACATCATCGGGTTCGCCTTCGCGGCGGGGTCGTTCGCGTTCCTGACCTTCGGCGTGGCGTGGCTCGTCTCCCACCGGAACCGCGGCGACGTCCACAAGGGCCTGCCGTACGAGTCGGGGATCGACACGTACGGCGACACGCACGGTCGGTTCGGGCTCTCGTTCTACATCTACGCCCTGCTGTTCGTGGCCTTCGACATCGAGGTCGTGTTCATCTACCTGTGGGCGGTCGTGTTCCGCGAGCTGCCCGAGCCGCTCGGGTTCACGAGCATGCTCGTGTTCGTGGCGATCCTCCTGTTCGGGCTGGCGTACGCATGGCGCAAGGGCGTCCTGAGCTGGCGCGGGCCGGGCGAGGCGATCGGCGACGTACGGCCGCCCTCGGGCGAGCATCCGGCGAACGACGCGTGACGACCGGGACGACCGACCGATGACCGATAAGCCGGCCTTCGAACCCACGCCGGAGGAGCGCGCCGCCACGCCGATGGCGTCCGACCAGACGGCAAACGCGCCCGCCGCGCTGACCGTCGCCGGCTCGACAGCCGTCGCCGAACCGATCGTGCTGCGCAACGAGCTGTGGGCGCCCGCCGACCCGAACGCCTACGAAGGCGGCCGGCCGGCGGAGGTCACCCACCTCGCCGAGTTCGGCGCGACGCAGGCCGGTCGACGCGACGACGCGCGCTGGAGCGGCGTCCTCGAGGTCATCCCGACCAAGGCCGACTACGTCCTCGACCTGCTGCGCGCGAACAGCCTCTGGCCGCTCCTCTCGGGGCTCGCCTGCTGCGCGATCGAGATGATGAGCTATGCCACGTCGAAGAACGACATCGACCGCTGGGGCGCGTTCCCGTTCCGCGCTTCGCCGCGCCAGGCCGACGTGCTCATCGTCGCCGGCACGCTGACGACCAAGATGGCCGGCCCGCTGCTCCGGCTGTGGGAGCAGATGCCCGAGCCCAAGTGGTGCGTGGCGATGGGCGACTGCACGTGCTCCGGCGGGCGCTACAAGCGGAGCTACTCCACGGTCGAGGGGATCGACCGGATCATGCCCGTCGACGTCTACGTGCCGGGCTGCCCGCCGCGCCCGGAGGGGCTCATCTTCGGGATGATGAAGCTCCAGCAGCTGATCAAGGATCGTCGCGGCCACTGGCCCGAGCGCGCGATCGGCCCGACCGTTCCGGCCGGGGTCTAGGGCGATGGATCGAGGGTTGGCGCGCCGGCTGGAGGCGCGATTCGAGGGCGCCCTCCACGGGCAGGCCCGGCAGCGCCACGATCAGACCGAGATCCGGATCGGCGCCGGCGACGTGATCGAGGTCCTGCGCGCCCTGAACGACGAGCCCGAGCTCGCGTTCACGATGCTCGTCGACCTGGCAGGCGTCGACACCGGGGCGGAGATGCAGGTCGTCTACCACCTCTGGAGCGCGACCACCTCCGACTGGCTGCGGGTGATCGTCGAGGGGCTGTCGCGGGACGACCCTCGCATCGCGTCGGTGACCTTCCTGTGGCCGGGCGCCGAGTGGATGGAGCGCGAGACGTACGACATGTTCGGGATCACCTTCGAGGGCAACCGCGACCTGCGCCGGATCTACATGCCGCCCGACTACACGAGCTTCCCGCTGCGCAAGGACTTCTACCTGCCCGATGACGCGGCCCGCTCGCCGGGCGCGGGCGTGCGCCACGTCGAGCGGACGCACAGCCCGGTCGATGCCGCGCCGGGCGTCATGCGCCGGACGGGAGCCTGAGCACCGCCATGGCGACCCAGACCTTCGCCAAGGGCACGCATCCCTCGGCGGACGACCCGCACGTGCTCGTCGAGGACGACTACGCGTTCTACGAGCCCATCCCGCCGTACCCGCCGCGCACCGAGCGCGAGGCCG
>VBGT01000081.1 GCA_005889475.1 Chloroflexota bacterium
CCCTGGCTGATCGGGGCGATCAGGTTCTCGCCCCGGCCATCCGTCGCTAGAGGATCTCTTTCGGCGTGGGGAGTCCCGGCGGGGGTTCCCGGCCGCGATCCAGCTCCTCCTGCACCAGCAGTTGGTATTCGTCGCGCAGGCGTGCGGCTTCCGAGGTCAGATACTCGGCATCGGATGAATCAGGCTGCGCTTCCGCCAGGGCGCGCTCGACCTCGCGCCACTTCGCCAGTACTTCTTCAGCTGCGCGCTGGTACAGCACCTCTCGTCCTCCCCGAAGGAGACATTTGGATTATCGCGCGCTCGAACCGACCCCGTTGCAGCCCGGCACCGAGATCTGTCGCCATGCTGTCAAGCCCGATACGCGGCTGTAATCGGCCCGCGAGCCGTCTTCGTCTTGCTGGCGCGTTCGACGCCATACCTTCACAGCCATCGCCACGCGAGGTGAGGTGTGTCCGACACGTCAAACCCAGAAGACCGACAGTTTCCGCTGCCGCACATTCTCCGGCCCGGTGAAGTCGTCGAAAGTCAGGCCGTGATCTACGACGCCGTCATCGCTGTGACCGGGGAGCGATTGGTCGTCGCCGAGGGCGACAAGTCGGTGCTCGACATCCCGTTCGGTGAGCTGCGTCGCGTCCAGTTCGACATCGAGCGCGGGCGAGATGCCACGCTCGTCATCGTCCCCGAGCACGTCAGCAACTGGCCGCGTGTCGTCAGCGTCCCGATCCCGAACCTCAAGGAGACGGCGCTCGTCCTGGCGCGCGTTGGCGAGCACATGAACGAGACGGCTGCCGAAGAGCAGACGGGCTGATCAGTCGATCCGCGCGCGGACTCCCGATCATCGTCATCGGGGCCGCTGTCCTCATCGGTTCGGCTACCCCGATTGGGTAACCCGCTGAGGATCATGAAGGGTGAAGCGCGCACGGATCCAGACCTTCGGGCCCGTAGATCGAGGTAGTCGGCCCGAGCCCGGTGCACTGCGTGTCGTCGACCAGGAGGCTGCCGTCCTGCACCACCATGAGGAAGTCCATCTTGAGGCCCGTGTCCCAGGTGACGTGAGCGATCCCTCCGTCGGTGGTCACCTCGCCCGTAATGGTCTGACCGGAACCGTCCTGGCAGCGGCACCACAAATCAACCGTGCCCGTTTTGTAACCGCTTTGGATCTTGATGAGCTCGGTCATGCGGGCGGCAAGCCGCGGCGTTTCGGGCGTCGCGAGGGAGACTGAGCGCACCCTGAGCCTCGCGCCCTCCAGGACATCGATGAACGGCTCCAACTCGCGAGGGCTCCGTCGCGGACCCGCCCGCGGCGGTTGCGCGCATCCACGTTCAGAAAGCGTGGTGAGCCCGGAAGGACTTGAACCTTCAACCCGCTGATTAAGAGTCAGCTGCTCTGCCATTGAGCTACGGGCCCAGGCGGGGGAGGATACCCGAACTACGGGGACCAGACGTACGGCGTCGTGGTCGTCACGGGCGTGAACCCGAGTCGCTCGAGGATTGGCCGGCTGTCGCTGGAAGCGTCCGTCTCGAGGTAGCGGAAGCCGCGCTCGGCGGCGAGATTCGCACGGTGGGCAACCATCGAGCGATAGATGCCGCGACCGCGCCACTCCGGCAACGTCGCGCCGCCCCACAGCGTGGCGAACTCGGTCCCGCGCTCGAATCGAACCCAGGCCGCGCAGACGACCCTGTCGTCCGTCTCTGCGACGACGATCGATAGCGCCGTCGGGTCCGTACCCTGCTCGACCGCGATGCTATCTGCGAGCGCGGCGTAGTCCCCGCCCCAAACGGCCGCCTCGAGCCCGGCGATCCGGTCGAGGTCGTGTCGCGAGGTCACCTCGCGGAGTGAGACGCCCTCGGTGGGCTGCGGGGGCACCGCGATCTCGGCAGCCGGCGCGATGACGATCGTCTCCAGGTCCTCCGGGACGAAGCCGTGCGCGCGAAGCCGGTCCGGCAGGTCGGTCGGGCGGTCGTGGCCGTGGAGCTTCCACTCGAAGCCGTGACCGCGGTCGCGGAAGTAACGCACCTGGCGAGCGATCAGCTCGTCGAGGGCATCGCCCTCCACCCCACCGAGGTCGCGATACAGCACCCAGGCGCGATTGGCCATGCCGAGGAAGCGCACCAGCGGCCCATCGCGCTCGACGCTCCAGCCGGTCGGCATCGGATCGGGCATGTTCGTCCGCAGCTGGGCGTCGTACGCGGCAAGGAGCTCAGCGGCGCTCGGCACGGCGGACTCGAGCGTCAGGTGCGGCCGATCAGCGGGATGCGCTGGCCGTTGACGGCGCCCGCCTCGGGCGAGCACAGCCAGGCCATCGCCGCGGCGATCTCTTCAGGCCGGGTATCCGCCGGCTTCTCGTCGCCGATGGCCCGGATGATGACCACGTTCGAGGTTGCGGTCGTTCCAGCCAGATCTCGTCCGACCGAGATCGTCAGCGCTTCGACCGCCGCCTTCGTGGCGGCATACGCGGCGTGCTTCGGGGTCGGCGTCGCCGCGACGAAGGTCGAGACGGTGACGATGCGGCCGTGCTCGGCGGCCACGACGTCGGGCAGGAAAGCGCGGATGGCGTGGACGGTCGACCACAGGTTGAGGTCGAGCAGGTGCGTCCACTCGTCGTCGGTCCCGTCGACGAACGGGGTCCCGCCGGCATAGCCGCCGACGAGGTGGAGCAGGACGGCGGCCGGGCCCATTCGCTCGCGCACCGTGTCCGCTGCGGCGACGGCCGACGCGGCGTCCGACAGGTCGACGGGCACGCCCCGGTGCCGTTTCGCGCCGCCGGGCAGGGACATCGCCAGGCCGATGCAGCTCTCCTCATCGCGGGCGAGCAACGCCAATCGAGCGCCGTCGGCCGCGAAGCGACGCGCGACAGCCTGGCCGAGGTGGCCCGTCGCGCCAGTGACGACGACCACTCGATCGGTCAACGCCCCGCCCTCATCGCAGCTCCCCAGCCAGCAGGTCCATCAATAACCCATCGTGGAAGTTCCGGTCGACGCCGCGCTCGTACCGGCGCATCACCCCGACTGGCTTGAACCCGACCTTCTCGTAGCTGCGGATCGCGCGCGCGTTCGAGGCCGCCGGGTCCATCGTGAGGCGATGGTGCCCGCGCACCTCGAAGAGGTGGCGCGCGAGCGTGCGAACCGCGTCGGTGCCATAGCCGTGACCCTGGAACGCCGACGACAGGAAGATGTCGATGCCGGCGTGGCGGTAGTCGGGATCCTCCTCTTCGGCCGCCTGGATGCTGCCCGCGAAGCGGCCGTCGACCTCGACCGCCCAGACCGTCCAGTCCTCGTCGCCGGCGATCAGCTCGTCGGCGCTCAGCTCGGCGCCGCGCGTGTCCCAGACCTCAACGACGGAGGGATCACGGAGCACGGCCAGCAGCGCTTCCCGATCGGCTTCGACCAGCGGCCGCAGTCGAACCTTCTCGCCATCGATCGTCGGGACCGACTCAGGGTCCCGATCCACGCCGGTTATGCGCGGATGGGCATAGCTTTCCAGCGCTGGCGAACCGACACCGCCTGGCCCGTTCGACGCCGGCGCCGAAACGACCTTGTCCATGAGCAGTCCATGAACCTCGTACCCGAGTCGCTCGTAGAGGTGGAGCGCCCCCGTGTTCGCGGCGGCGAGGTCGAGGATGACCCGGCTGGCGCCGTGCTCGTGCGCCCACTCCTCCGCGGCACCCATGAGGGCTGTGCCCACGCCGCGACGGCGCCACTCGGGCGCGACGCTCAAGCCGACGTCCACCGACGGGATGGGCATCCGGGCCGCTCCGGCATCCGCCGTGAAGCCACGGGGCAAGAGCTCCACCATCCCCACCACCCGGCCATCCGCCTCGGCGACCAGCGCACCGCCGTCGGGATCGGCGACCCGCCGGTTGCGCCGGTACCTGGCGATCGCGTCGATTTCCGGCACGCGCCACCGAGCCGGATCGACCGATGCGTGATGAATCGCGCTCGCGTGCTCGAGCTCGACCATCGCTGCCTCGTCCTCGGCTGTCGCCGGCCGCACGACGAAGTCCGGACTCACTCGGGGACCAGCCCGCGCAGTCGCGCCGGCGCCGTGGAGCGCCAGGCATCCCGCAGCAGCTTCTCGAGCAGCGCCCGGTCGACCCGACCGAGGTTCACCGTCACCCACCCGAACCGCCCGACGTACGCGGCGCTGGCGAACGTCTCGGGATCGAGATCGATCAGGTCCGCCTGCGTCGTCAGGTTCGACTTGATCGAGACGTGGTCGCCTTCGTCGCCGCCGATCACGAACATCTTGTTGCGGACCCGGAAGTTGACGTCGGTGCCCCACGTCACGTGCTCCTCGACCTCGGGCAGCGCCAGCGAGATCGAGCGGACGTCGTCGAAGGTCGGCATCGATCAGGCCGGCCCTGCCTCGACCTCCGGCTCGCCCGAAGCGCCCTCGATCGTCACGTGCGGCAGCCAGCCCATAAACCGCGGCAGCCACCAGTTCCAGTCGCCGAGGAGCGTCATCGTCGCCGGCAGGAGGATGCTCCGGATCAGTGTCGCGTCGATGAACACCGCGACCGCCAGCCCGAGCCCGAGTTGTTGGATGAACACGAACTTGAAGGTCACGAAGACCGCGAACACGACGACCATGATCGAGGCCGCGCTCGTGATCGTCCCGCTCGTGACCGAGATGCCGCGTGCCACCGCAGCCCGCGAATCCAGCCCGCGGTCCCGCGCTTCCTTGATCCGGGTCAGGATGAACAGGTGGTAGTCCATCGACAGCCCGAACAGGATCGTGAAGATGAACACCGGCACCCAGCTCTCGATCACGCTGCCGGGCACGACCCCGAGCGGATCGGCCAGCCAGCCATCCTGGAACACGAGCACCAGCACGCCGAACGCGGCGGCTGTCGAAAGCAGGTTGAGCAGGATCGCCTTGATGGGGATCACGATCGAGCGGAACGCGACGAGCATGAGCACGAACGACAGGCCGAGGACGAATGCGAAGATCCGCGGCGTCGCGTCCGAGTAGATGCCGGTCACGTCGAGCGTCCGCGCCGCCTGGCCGGCAACGTAGACCTCGACACCCTCGGCGGCGAGCGGCCCGAACAGCTCTGGGCGAATCTCGCTCCGCACTTGCCGGACGATGGCGCGATTCGCCTCGTCATTCCGACCGCCGCTCATCGTGAACGAGACCAGCCGCGCCGTGCCATCGGCCGAGGGCCGCTCGAACGGCGGCCCGCTCAGGCCCGGGATCGCGAGCAGTCGCGTCTTGAGCTGCTCGATCGCCGCCTGGACGTCCGCTTGGTCGGCATGGGTCACGACCACGTCGAGGTGGAGGTTCTGGCCGAACGGGAACCTGTCGTTGATGAGCTTGATGCCGGCGATGCCATCGATGGTCGAGGGGAAGCCGGTGATGTCGGTCGTCCCGGTCCGGAGGCGAACAACCGGTGACGCGACCGCGAGCAGCAAAGCTGCGCTGAGCACGGTCATCAGGACCGGCCGGCCCATCACCGCGTTCACCAAGGTCGCCCAGAATCCGCTGCCGGGCGGTCGTGACGCGCGCCGGTCGAGCGCGCCGAGCGCACGCCGGCCCGCCGCGCGGACGGGTGCCACCGGCACGAGCTGCGCCAGCCGCGCCAGCCACGTCGTCGGGCGCCCGCGGTTCACTCGATCGCCGACGATCGCGAGGGTAGCGGGCAGGAACGTCAGGCTGCCGATCACCGAGACGGCGACGACGCCCATCGTCCCGACGGCCATCGACGTGAACAAGCTGATCCCGAGCGTCACCAGGCCACCGAGGGAGATGACGACCGCGACGCCACTGAAGAACACCGCTCGCCCGGCCGTGCTCGACGACGTCTCGATCGCGGCCTGGACCGTCGCGCCGCGCTGCCGCTCCGATCGGAACCTGGTGATCATGAACAGCGAGTAGTCGACCGCGACCGCCAGGCCCATCAGCACGATCAGCTGGATCGCGTTCGGGCTGACTGGTCCGACGGCCTGGCTGTACAGCCCGAGCAGCCCGTAGGCGGCGGCGAGCGAGGTGGCCGCGAGCGCGAGCGGAATCCCGGCAGCGACGATCGCGCCGAAGGCGACGAGCAGGATCACGAACGTGATCGGGATCGTGACCTTGAGCGAGTTGTCGAGCTCGCTCGAGATCAGCTCGTTGATGTCCCGGTTGATGAACGTGCTGCTGACGATGTGGATCTGGGCGGTCGACATCCGTGCGCGCGCCGCGTCGACGATGGCCGGCACCGGGGCGAGCTTCTGCTCGACGACCGGACGCTCCCCCGGGATGTTGCCGACGACCTGGACCGTCGACGCATCGGGCGAGATCACGCCGCCGGCTTCTGCGGGCGAGAGCGAGTACGGGTCGACCACGCTGTCGAATGTCGGCTGCTCGACCCCGTCGACCGAGGCCTTGGCGGCGGTCAGGTCGGCGACGAGCAGATGGACCTCCTGCTGGAACGTCGGGTCCCGGGCGGCGTTCGGTCCGCCGTCGAGGACGATGACCAGACGCTCCGCGGGCGCCACCGGCTCCCCCGCGCCAAGGACCTCGTACGCGACCTCCGACTCGAGGCGCGGCCCGTTCGGGTCCTGCTCGACGTCGATCGTCCGGATCCCGCCGAACGCGAGGCCCGCCCCGAGCGTGCCCAACGTCCCCACGAACCAGAGCAGGAACACGGGCCACCGATGCCGCGCGCTCCAGGTGGCGATTCGGACGGTGAGTGGTGCCTGCGTCACCCGCCGGAGTCTAGCCGCGGGCTGTCGGCTCGCAGCTCTTCATGGCACCAGCGTCACGAGGAGTCTCCGGGGCCGGCACGGCCGACCCCGGGTTCGAGCGGTCGCGACCGTCAGGGTGTCGCCGTGATTGTGCCGAAGGCACCTCCCTCTTCGTCGTTCGGCCCGGCAGCGAAGAAGAGCGTGCTCGTGGGGCCGTTGTTGGCGGTCCCGCCGCCGAACGCGATCCCCCACAGGCCGTCGACCCGAACCGGGTGATCGTTCGCGCCTCGCAGGACGCCAGCCGCATGCCACGCGTGGCCGTTCCAGGCGTACGCATGGAGCTCGCCGTCGCCGAAGTTGCCCACGATCAGGTCGCCGCTGAACCGACCGAAATCGGCCGGCGCCCAGGCGAGGCCCCACGGCGCATTGAGACCGCCACCCCTGGCCACGCGGCCGAGGAAGGTGCCATTGGTCAGGTAGACGTCCACGACTCCGAGGCCATGACCGGCAAGCTCGTCGTCGCTGCCCGGCTGCGTCTTTGCATACGTCACGAAGAGCAAGCCGTTGAGGTTCTGGATGCCAAAGGGAGCGTAGCCCTCGGGCAGCTTCGGATCGACGAAGGCGCCTGACCAGGTCTGCGATCCGAACGCGTTGTCGAACACGTCGATCCGACCGTTGTGGAAGTCGGTGGCGTAGAGGTAGGTCTTCATGCCATTGCCGACATCGGCCGTCCCGATCGCAAGGCCCTTGTAGACCGCGTCTCCGGCGTGGTCGTCATTGCCGACCTCGGCAGTCGTCCCCAGCGCGCCGCGCCAGCCGGAGATCACGCCAGCCTCGCTGTCGAACAGGAACAGGTCACCGTTGAAGTCGCCGGCGTTCGTGCTCGAGACCGTGCCGGTCGGCGCACCGCCCGGGATCGCGACCTTCAGCGCCGGTTTGGAGCCATCGGCCCTGTACAGGGTCGACTGGTCCGTGCCGTTGTCGGCCACCCACCATGGGCTCGTCGGCAGGCGGCTGATGCCCCAACCATTGACGAGGTCCGCGTCCGGCGTGGGCCCGCTGACGAGGACCGTGACCGAATACGCGTTGCCGTTTCCGTTGGCCGCGGCGGGGGTCGCGGATGCCACCATGAGGCCGACGACGGCCCCGAGTGCAATGAGCCGGCGAATCGCCATCTCGCACCTCACTCATGCGATGCGACGCGGCCGGAGTTGTCGAGCCTGGACGTCGCAAAGGTTCGTGCAGGTGGGTACGTTCGGCAGGCCGGATCGGTTTTCGGCAAACCGACCCTTGCCGAGGGTCGCGATCTCACGCGAGGTGGGCGACGGGACGCCTAGAGCTGCTCCTGGTTGTCGATCTGGGCGCGCTGGAGGCGCCCCGAGAAGTCGACGTAGATCGACTTCCACTCGGTAAACGAGTCGAGCGCGGCGTGGCCCGCCTCGCGGTGGCCGTTGCCGGTCTCCTTCCAGCCGCCGAACGGGAGGTGCGTCTCGGCGCCGGTCGTGCCGGCGTTGACGTAGACGATGCCGGTCTCGAAGTCGCGCATCGCGCGGAACGCCGTGTTCGCGTCGCTGGTGAAGATCGACGACGACAGGCCGTAGAGCGTCTGGTTGAGCGCGGTGGCGGCGCTCGGGTAGTCGTCGACGGGGATGACCGACAGCACCGGCCCGAAGATCTCCTCCTGGGCGATGCGGTGCATGGGCATCACGCCGCTGAAGATCGTCGGCTCGAAGAAGTTGCCGTGCGCGAGCTCGCCCTCGGTCGCCGGCGATCCGCCCAGCACCAGCTCGCCCTGTACGAACCGACCTTCTCGACCGCGGCGGGGTTGATCAGCGGGCCGACGTCGACGGTCTCATCGAGACCCGACCCGAGGCGCAGCTCTTTCGCCCGCGACTCGAGCCGCTCGAGCAGGGGCTCGACGACCGGCTTCTCGACGATCACCCGCGAGCAGGCCGTGCAGCGCTGACCGGTCGTGCCGAACGCGGACCACAGGATGCCATCGGTGGCGAGGTCGAGATCGGCGTCGCGCATGACGACGACCCCGTTCTTGCCACCGAGCTCGAGCGAGATGCGCTTGAGGCGGCGGGCTCCGCGCTCGGCGATCGACTTGCCCGTCGTGGACTGACCTGTGAACGAGATGACATGCACGTCCGGCGACTCGACGATCGCGTCGCCGACCTCGGCGCCCGAGCCGGTGACCAGGTTGACCACGCCGGGCGGGAAGCCTGCCTCGGCCAGAAGCTCGAGGAGGAGGGTCGCGCAGTGGGGCGTGTCGCTCGCCGGCTTGAACACGACGGTGTTGCCGGCGACGAGGGCCGGCATCATCTTCCAGCACGGAATCGCCATCGGGAAGTTCCAGGGCGTGATGATCCCGGCGATGCCGATCGGCTGGCGGATGCTCATCGCCCACTTGTCGGGCAGCTCGGAGGGCACCGTGTCACCGAACATGCGCCGGCCCTCGCCGGCCATCAGGTACGCGATGTCGATGCCTTCCTGGACGTCGCCGCGGGCCTCCGCGAGGACCTTGCCCATCTCGCGCGTCACCGCCCGCGCGAGCCGCTCCTTGTTGTCGCGCATGAGTTCGGCGAACGCATACAGGAGCTCGCCCCGCTTGGGCGCCGGCGTCGCCTTCCAGCGCGGCAGCACCATCTCGGCGGCCTTTACCGCCATTGCCACGTCCGCGGCGGTACCCGCCTGGAACCGCCCGATCACGTCGCGCCGATCCGCCGGGTTGACGCTCTCGAATGTCCGGCCGGAGACCGAATCGACCCAGTCGCCGGCGATGAACAGCTGGAACGTCTTCATCACGCCCGGCAGCGCCGCGACCGCCTTCTCGAGGATCTCGGCCATGGCGGCAGGATAGTCTGCGACGCGCTCTTAGCCGCGCGGGAATCGCCATCGGTTTGAAGTCGGCATCGCCTTCCAGGCGAGGACGGATCCGGGCTCGATCCGCCACATGCCGCCGTTGTCCCAGGAATCGGGCGTCGGGTCGTACCCCTTGTACTTGCCGCCCATGGCCGCGGCAAGCGCATCGCCGACATCGAGCTCGGGTCGCGGGGCGGCTCGATGGCGAACCGCCCTGGACCCATCACCGCGCGGCCCGCTCGTTGCGCCGTGCCCACGGCTCGAGGACCGCGTAGGCCGCGTCGGTCCAGGGCGTTGGGATGCCCGTCTCGCGCCCGAGGCGGATCAGGGTCCCCTGGAGCGCCTCGAGCTCCATCCGGTGCCCCGTCATGAGGTCGTGCCGGAGCGAGGTTCCCTCGTCGTCGGCCTGGGCCAGCACGAGCTTGTGCTGCCGGTCGACCAGGTCGTCGCGCAGCGGTACGCCGAGGGCGCGGCCGATCGACCAGGCCTCGACCATGATCGCGCGGAGCATCGCGGAGGCGGCGTGAGAGAGGCGGATCTCGCCCACCGGCAGCTGCGTGGCCGCCGTGACGGCCGAGAAGGCGACGAGGAGGACGTACTTCTCCCATTTCGCGAGCCGGATGTCGGACGCCGCGCTCGCATCGATGCCGCCCGCCCGAGCGACCTCGACCAGCCTGCGCACGCGTTCGCTCGGCGTTCCGGCGCGCAGCTCCCCGATCACGAGCCGCGCCGGGCCGCTGCGGACGACGCCCGGCGACTCGATCGCGGCCAGGATGTACGTGGCGGCACCCAGGACGTGCCCCTCGCCCACGGCCGCCGCGATCTTCGCCTCGTTGTCGATGCCGTTCTGGATCGACAGCACCATCGTCTCGGGCCGGACCATCGGCTCCAGCTGCGCCGCCGCCGACTCCGTGTCGTAGGACTTCACGCAGAACAGCACGAGGTCGACCGGCCCGATCGAAGCCGGGTTGTCCGTCGCCCAGACCGAGGTCGTGGTGATCCCCTCGGGCGTCACGAGGGTCAGGCCGCGCTCGCGAAGCGCCTCGAGGTGCGCGCCTCGGGCGATCAGGTGGACGTCGGCCCTCGCCGCGGCGAACCGACTGCCGAGATAGGAGCCGACGGCGCCTGCGCCGAAGACGGCGACGCGCATGTCAGCCGGCCGGGAGCCGCCGCAGCAGCGCCTGGACCTCCTCGAGCTCGTCCGCCTCCTCGCGTCCGAGCGTGTCCTCGAGCATTTCGAGGGCAGTCCGGACGAGCCCGACCTCGGACGGCGTCAGGTCGAGCTGCGTGGTTTCCGTCTCGTCCATGGGTGCACGTGCTCCTCTATACCCGCTCGAACGCGGCCGCGACGGAGCCGCCGCCGCCGAGGCAGAGGGTCGCCAGGCCGTACCGGCCGCCGCGGCGCCGCAGCTCGTGGAGCAGGGTCGCGACGATCCTCGCTCCCGAGGCCCCGATGGGATGCCCGAGCGCGATCGCGCCGCCGTTCACGTTCACCTTGTCCCAGTCGAACCCGAGCTCGCGACCGTCGGCGAGGGCCTGCGCCGCGAATGCCTCGTTGATCTCGACGACATCAAAGTCGCCGATCGTCATGTCGAGCTTCTCGAGGAGCCTGCGCACGCCCTGCACGGGCGCGAGGAACAGCCACTTCGGCGCGACCTCGGCCTGGGCGTAGCCGATCAGGCGGGCCAGCGGCTTCAGCCCGAGCTGCTCGACCGCGCGCTCGCTGGCGACGACCGTCGCCGCGGCACCGTCGGTGATGCCCGGCGAGTTGCCGGCTGTGACCGTGCCGGCCGTCGCATCGCCACGGTCCTCGCCCGACGGCAGGTCGAACACCGGTTTGAGCCTTCCGAGCGCCTCCATCGACGTGTCGCGGCGAGGGCCCTCGTCCGCGGCGACGACCGTTTCACCGCTCTTGCCCCTGACTCTCACCGGCGCCATCTCGTCGTCGAACCGGCCGGCCTCCTGCGCGGCGGTCGCACGCTCGTGGCTCTGCAGCGCGAATGCGTCCTGGTCGCCGCGCGAGACGCTGTCCTTGATCGCCACCCGCTCGGCGTGGGTGCCCATGTGGCAGCCCTCGATCGCGCACCACAGGCCGTCGTGGACCGTCGCGTCGATCAGCTGCGCGTCGCCGAGCCGCAGACCGAAGCGGGCCCCGGGAACCAGGTACGGCGCCTGGTTCATGCTCTCCATCCCGCCCGCGACGACGACCTCGGCATCGCCTGCCTTGATCTCGGCGGCGGCGAGCATGATCGCCTTGAGCCCCGAGCCGCACACCCGGTTGATCGTCGTGGCCGGGGTCGTGTCCGGGAGGCCCGCCCGCAGGAGTGCCTGGCGAGCCGGCGCCTGCCCGACGCCGGCCTGCAGGACCTGGCCCATCAGGACCTCGTCGACGGTCGCGTCGGGCGGCAGGCCGCGCTCCACGGCCGCGCTGATCGCGACCGCGCCGAGCTCGACCGCCGGCGTGGTCGACAGCGCCCCGCCGAACTTGCCGATCGGCGTGCGCGCCGCGCTGACGATGTAGATCTGGCCGTTCGGTCCGCTTTCTTGTAGTGTCACGTCGCCGAATCTACATCTCGCCTGCCGATTTCTGGCAGAAGCGGGAATCCGGGCCTCGACGGGATGGCGGCGCTCGGCGGCCAGAGAAGACCAAGGCGGTGGGACCATGGTTGCGACGCGGTCCGGCCAGCGACTGAACGGCCTGGACGTCGATGAGCTACGGGCATACATCGACTCGGTCACAGCGGACGCCGCACAGGCTGATCGGGACCCCACAGTCGTCGCGCGGTGGGTCGGTGGAACCCGAGCGGAGGTCGTTTCGACCCTCGGTGGGCCTCCTGTCTACATGGGCGGCGACGACGACCCGAGCGCCATGGGAATGCTGCTGCGGGGCCTGGCGGCGTGCGACATCGAAGTCGTGGTGACGCGCGCGACGCTGCTCGGTCTCGAGATCGAAGACCTCGCCATCGAGGCAAAGGGGTATTTCAACGTGGCTCGATACCTGGGCGTCGAGGCTCGTCCCGGTGCCGGGTACCAGCGCGCCTCCTACACGGTCCATCTCAAGACGAAGGGCGGAGCGACCCCGGCGCAGGTCGCCGAGCTCAAGGCCGCCCTCGAGGCCTCTCCCGTCGGGGACACGCTCGAACGGAACGTCCCGGTCAGCTTTGAGCTCGATGTGAGCTGAGCTGAGCCGAGGCCGAAACGGCTCGGGCTGGACCATCGCACGATTGCAGCGACGCCGCTTTTCGGACCCGGATGACGTCCGGACGATCCCTCACGGCCGGGTCGACGTCGTCGAGCTCGATGACCGGGTGGTCGGCCGCATGACGTACGAACCGGGATGGCGATGGTCGGTCGACGTCAAGCCAATCGCCGAGACCGACACGTGCCAGTTTCACCACTTCGGTGTCACGATCAGCGGCCGCCTCCGAGCGCAGATGCGCGACGGGACCGAGCTCGAGATCGGGCCTGGTGATGTCTTCGAGATTCCGCCCGGGCATGACGCGTGGGTCGTCGGCGACGAGCCTTGGGTCTCGGTGGACTTCGAGGCTATGCGCGCGTACGCCCGGGCCGCGCCGACGAGCGGTCGCCGAACGCTGTCGTCGATCCTCTTCACCGACATCGTCGACTCGACGGCCCAGGCGGTGGCCCAGGGACCGGCTGCGTGGCGCGACACCGTGCGGAGCCATAACGAGTTGGCCGAACGCGAGATCGACCGGCACGAAGGACGGTTGATCAAGACCACGGGCGACGGCGTGATCGGCCTGTTCGACGGCGCGGAACGTGCAGTTCGTGCAGGCGCCGCACTCGCAGAGGTGCTGAGACCGCTTGGGATTCGGGTTCGAGCGGGAGTCCACAGCGGCGAGGTCGAGCTCACCCCGGGGGACGTCCGGGGAATCGCCGTCCACACGGCAGCGCGGATCATGGCGCTGGCCTCGCCCGACGACGTGTGGGTGTCTTCGACGGTACGCGAGCTCGTCGACGGCACGGGGCTCGAGTTCGAGGACCGAGGCCTGCACGACCTGAAGGGCATCCCCGGGCAACGCCAACTCTTCGTCCTCGTTCGACCTCGGGCCCGGGCCAGGCCGCTGGCCGGCGGCCATTAGGGCGACTCGTTCGAACGTGCCGACCGCGCGCGCCGGGCAATGACGCCCAGCGGGATATCAGCCGGCGAGCTCGCCCTGGTCCTCGGTCAGCCCGAGGATGTTGCCCTCGGAGTCCTTGAACCAGGCGATCACGTTGCCCTGCTCGTCGGACAGGACGCCGTCGACCGTCTTGCCCTCGGGCCCGAAGTCGTAGTCCTCGAAGACCACGCCTCGTTCCTTGAGCCGTTCGACCTCCGGGCGGACGCCCTGGAACCGCCAGATGGCGACGGTGTTCTTCGCGGTCCCGGCGTAGTCGGTCTTGTACACGCTGAAGCTGGACCCGCCGGACTTGTAGTTGGCGACGATGTCCTCGAACTCCTGCGCCGGCTGGAACCCGAGCTTGTCGGCATACCACGCCTTGGCCCGTGCCAGGTCGGCGGCGGCGATCATCGTCGTCACGGCGCCGGCCGCCGGCGCGCTTGGGTCGTGCAGCACCCCGACGATGTTGCCGTCGGCGTCCTTGAACCACGCGTTCGCGTTCCCGTCGGGCGTGTCCATGATCCCGTCCACGGTCTTGAACTCGCCGAAGTCGTACTCCTCGAACGTGACGCCGCGTTCGCGAAGTCGGGCGACCTGGGCGCGGAGGTCGGGGACGAGCCAGTTCATGACCGTGTTCTTCGCGGTGCCGGCGTACTCGGACTCGTATGCGGTGAAGAACGACTGGCCGACCTGGTAGACGAGTGTCCCCGGCGGCTCGAGGGCTGGCTCCCAGCCGATCTTGTCGGCGTACCAGGAGCGGGCCCGGGCGAGGTCCTTCGTGGCGAGGCTGGCGTGAATCGGTGCGTCGGTGATCACCGACGGCTTGGTGGCGGTTGCCTGGCTCATGGCGGCCTCCTGTATCTCCGAGCCAGTATCGCTCGCGAGGCGCGAGCGGGCCTTACGAGGCAGGAGCGACGACGTCGATCCCGATCACGAAGCCGGCCGTCCCGGACGACCCCCGATCGCGTCAGCCCCGCGGATAGGTGTGGAAGCCGCTGCCCGTCTTCTGGCCGAGATGCCCCGCCGCCACGAGCTCGACCAGCACCTTCGGTGGCGCGAAGTGCTCGCCGCCGATGCCCTCATGGAGCACCTGCATGACGTTGAGACAGACGTCGAGGCCGATGAAGTCGGCCAGCTCGAGCGGGCCCATCGGATGGTTCAGGCCGACCCTCGCCCCGGTATCGATGTCCTCGGCGGAGCCGGTGCCCTCCTCGTAGGTGCGCATCGCCTCGGCCAGGAAGGGCATCAGGATGCGGTTGACGATGAACCCGGGCCGATCAGCCGAGACGATCAGCTTCTTGCCCAGCGCCTCGGTCAGCTCGCGGATCGCCGCCTCCGTGGCGTCCGAGGTCGCGCTGCCCCGGATCAGCTCGACCAGCGGCATGACCGGGACCGGGCTGAAGAAGTGCATGCCCGCGAACCGCGCACGCCGAGCCGGCGAGACGGCCTCCGCGAGCTGATCGATCGAGATCGAGCTCGTGTTCGAGGCGAAGATGGTGCGCTCCGGCGCGA
>VBGT01000001.1:0-38263 GCA_005889475.1 Chloroflexota bacterium
CAGACCGAGAACCCGAGCGCGCCGATTCCGGCCGTGGCGAAGATGAACGCCTTGTACCCGAAGAGCGGCTTCCGACTGAAGACCGGCAGGACCTCGCTGATCACGCCCATGGCCGGCAGGACCATGACGTACACAGCCGGGTGCGAGTAGAACCAGAAGATGTTCTGGTAGAGCACCGCCTGGCCCTCCGGCGGCAGGAAGAACGTGCCGCCGTAGTTGCGGTCGATGAACAGCATCACCAGGGCGCTCGTGATGACCGGCGTGGCCATGACCACGAGGACGCTCGTGACGAGCATCGTCCAGACCATGATCGGCATCCGGAACAGGGTCATGCCCGGCGCGCGCATCTTGAAGATCGTCACGAGGAAGTTGATCCCGCCGAGGATCGAGCTCGTCCCGATCAGGACGAGGGCCATGATCCAGAGATCCTCGCCCGGCCCGGTGGAGGCCAACGGGCGGTCCTGGGCGAGCGGGCTGTAGCTCGTCCAGCCGGCCTGGGCCACGCCGCCCGTCAGGAAGCCGCTGAGGAGCAGGACCCCGGCCAGCGGCAGCATCCAGAACGACAGGGCATTGATCCGGGGGAACGCCATGTCCGGCGCGCCGATCATCAGCGGCACGGCGTAGTTCCCGAGCCCCGCGAGCATCGGGATGATGAACAGGAAGATCATCACCGTCGCGTGGATCGAGAACGCCTCGTTGTAGACGTGCTCGTTGGTGAACAGCTGGATGCCGGGCACGGCCAGCTCGGTCCGGACCAGCAGCGCGAAGACGCCGCCGATGAGGAAGAACAGGAACGAGTTGATGACGTACATGATCCCGATCTTCTTGTGATCGGTGGTCGTCAGCCACTCGTAGAGGCCGCCCCGGTAACCCGCGACGGCGGCCGGGCTCAGCGCGTGCGTGGCCATCCCTACCGGCTCCTTATTTGACCGTGAGCGTGCCCGTCATCGGCGCGATCGGATGGATCGAGCAGATGAACGTATACGTCCCTGGCGCCAGGGGCTCGTACTGGTAGTTCTTCTCCGTGCCGCCCGGGATCGCGTCCTGCTTCTGGACGACCGTGGTGCCGTCGCTCTGGCGGATCTCGACGTCGTGGGTGATCGAGCTCGGGTCGCCGTTCTTGAAGTTGATAACGAACGGCGTGTTACCCGCGACCTCGAGGGTCTTCACATCGAACGCGATGTTCTTCGCCTCGACCTTGAGCGTGGGCGCCCCGGACGGGGGCGGCGGCGGGGTCGCGTTCGCGACCTCGACCAGCTTGGCCAGCCACGCGTCGAAGTCCGGTTGGCTCATGGCGATCACGTCGAAGTGCATCGCGTTGTGGAACGTGCCGCACAGCTCGGCGCACTGCCCATGGAAGGTCTGGCCGGCCTCATCGGCGTCGACCGTGAACTCGAAATGGTTGGTCTGACCGGGGACGACGTCGCGCTTGAACAGGAAGCGCGGCACGTACCAGGCGTGGATGACGTCACCGCTGGTCAGCGTCACGTAGACCTTCTTGCCGACGGGCACGGCCATGCCGCCGCCGCCGCTCCCGCTGAGTGCCTTCGTCTGCGTGGCCAGGTGCTTTCCGCCCGCGTCGAGGTACTCGAACTGCCACTGGAACTGGCCGGCGATGGCGTTGATCCGGACGTCGGGCTGGCCGCCCTGGGCGACGCTCGTCGCATCGACCTTGTTGAGCGTGTCCCAGGACACCCCGAACAGGAACAGGACGATGACCGTGGGGATCGCGGTCCAGAGCGCCTCGACGACGTTGTTGCCGTGCGTCTGGGGCGGGAGCTCGGTGTCCGTCGGGCGGCGCCGGTAGCGAAGGATGCTCCAGACGATCAGGCCTTCGACGGCGAGGAAGATCGCGACCGCGATCGCGAACACGACGTCGTACAGCTGGCTGATCTCGTGCGCCCGATCCGTGACTGCTTTGGGCGGAAACAGCGACGAGCCGGCACCGCTCCAGAAGACGAGACCGACGATGGCGATCAGGAGGACCACGACGCCGCCGGCGACGATCGCTTCGGAGGCGGGGCGCTTCCTCGGACTGGTCGACATGGCTCCTCGGCTGCGTCGGCGGTACCGGGACCCGGGAGCCTGGGACCGGGGGCCGCCGGGTGGTGACGTTGAAACGGCCGACCTGCGAGGGCCAGCCGAAGGCCATCATAGCGCGGGGTCGGATCGACGCGCCGTGCGACCATGGCACCGTGGTTCGCCTCCTGGGTCGCCTCGCCGTCGCGGGCGCCGTGCTGGCGTGGCCAGCCTCGGCCCTGGCCGACGGGCCGGTCCCCGCCGAGCCGCCGAGCCTGCGGACGCTCGTCCTCGGCTGGTCGCTCGAGCCGTCGGTGGCGATCCCCCTGGTCCTCGCCGCGATCGGCTGGCTGGCGATCGTCCGGCGGGTCGCGCGGCTGCATCCGGACCGGCCGGTGCCCGCCGCTCGAACGGCGGCGTTCCTCGGCGGGCTGGCCGCGATCGCCGTCGCGCTCCTGTCCGGGATCGAGCGCTACGACACCACCTTGTTCTCGGTGCACATGGTCCAGCACCTGCTGCTCATGCTGGTCGCGGCACCGCTCATCGCCCTCGCCGCGCCGATCACGCAGCTGCTCCGCGCTGCCTCACCGGAGGTGCGCAGCCGGTGGCTCCTGCCGGTCCTGCAGTCGGCGCCCGCCGCCGCGCTTGGCCACCCCCTGGTCGCGTGGCTGACGTTCACGCTCGTGCTGTGGATCAGCCACTTCTCGCCCCTGTTCGACCTCGCCCTCGAGAGCCCCGGGATCCACGAGCTCGAGCACGCCGGGTTCCTGATCGCGGCGCTGCTCTTCTGGTGGCCGGTCATCGGCCTGGACCCGGCGCCCCACCGGCTGGGCTACCCGGCGCGGGCCTTGTACCTGCTGGCCCAGATGCCGTTCAACTCCTTCCTCGGCATGGCGATCCTCTTCGCCGCGGCCCCGCTCTACCCGCACTACGCGACGCTCGGGACCCCGTACGGCATCTCGCCCCTCGCCGACCAGGAGCTCGCGGGCGGGATCATGTGGCTCGCCGGGGACGTCGTGTTCATCGTGGGCATCCTCGTCGTGGTCGCGGCCTGGATGCGCCACGAGGAGCGCGACGCGCCCGCCGCGGAGCGCCGGACCGCGGCGCGCCGGGCGCTGATCAACGAACGGGCAGACCAGCTCGCGCGCGCGAAGCGAGAGGGGCTCGGGCCGAACTGAGCGGCGCGATGGCGGCGCTCAGGCCGCGCCGGGGATCGGGGCGGAGAGCAGCTCGCGGTACCGCTCGGGGTCGACGTTGCCGCCGCTGACGATCGCCACAACGGTCCCGCTGAGCCCGGCGACCCCTGCCCCACGGGCATGGAAACGGGCCGCGACGGGCGCCAGCGCACCCGACGGCTCGACGACCAGGCGCGCTTCCTCGGCGACCAGTCGCACGCCCGCGGCGATCTCGGCTTCGCTGACCGTGACCACGCCGTCCATGAGCTTCGAAAGATGCGCGAAGTTGCGAGCGCCGATCGCCTGCGACCGGACGCCATCGGCGATCGTGCTGCCGGTCCGGACCGCGTCCCAGCGCACGATGCGGCCCTCGCGCAGCGATTGCGCCGCGTCGGCCGCGAGCTCCGGCTCGACGCCGATGATTCGAGCATCCGGATGCAGCGCCCGGATCGCCACCGCGACGCCGCTCGACAGGCCGCCGCCGCCGATCGGCACGAGCACGGCGGCGAGATCCGGCACGTCCTCGGCGATCTCCAGGCCGAGCGTCCCCTGGCCGGCGATGATCCGATCGTCGTCGTACGGCGGGATGAACTCGAGGCCGCGCTCGCTCGCGAGCCGGTCGGCCATCGCCTCGCGCTCGCTGCTCGCCGGTCCCACCGTCACGATCTCGGCGCCGTCGGCCTCGACGCGACGACGCTTGACCGCCGGTGCGTCGGAGGGCATGACGATGACGGCATGGATCCCGAGCAGCCGTGCCGCACGGGCGACGCCCTGGGCATGGTTGCCCGACGAGTGGGTGACCACCCCGCGTGCCCGCTGCTCCGGCGTCAGGCTCGCAATTGCGTGGTAGGCGCCGCGGATCTTGAACGCGCCGATGGGTTGCAGCGACTCGGCCTTGAGGAGCACGCGCGGCCCGCCCGGGCCGGCCGTCCCGAAGGGGAGCAGCGGGGTGCGGATCGCCACGCCGGCGAGATTCGCCGCCGCCCCACGAACGTCCTCGATCGAGACGAGCGGCGCCTCGTTCGAATCTCCCGTTGACGCCCCTGCCCCGCCGATCTGTGTGCCCGCCCGAGCGCCGCTTTGCGTCGCCTCGGTCGTCATCGCTCGAGCTTGCGAGCGCAGTCGATGCACGTCGGCGCCCACGGGATCGCCTCCAGCCGCTCCGCGCCGATCGGGTTGCCGCAGTTCGTGCAGATCCCGTACGTGCCATCGTCGATCGAGCGGAGCGCCGCCTCGACCCGCGACAGCTCGAGGCGCGAGCGGTCGCGCAGCGCGAGGTCCCGCTGCTGCTCGAAGACCTGGCTCGCGGCGGCCGCCTGCGAGCCGTACGTCATCTGTGCCGGGTTCTCGATCGGCTGCCCGAGCTCGACGAGCAGGCGTTCGCGCTCGGCGTTGAGGCTCGCGCGCGCGGTCTCGAGGTCCGTAGCTGGGGACATGCCCGGATCGTACTCCGAGTGGCGGACTCAGCCCCGAGCCACCGCCCCGGTGTCCGAGGTCAGGCGCGAGGCGAAGTAGACGGGCACGACGGAGAGCAGGATTGCGGCGAGCCCGGCGACGTTCACGAGGGCAACCTGGTTGGCGAGCCGGAAGCTCCGGAAGATCCAGATCGGCAGCGTCTGGACGCCGCCGGCGGTGAAGATCGTGACGATCACCTCGTCGAACGAGAGCGCGAACGCGAGCAGCGCGCCGGCCAGCATGGCCGATCGAACGGTCGGAAAGGTCACGCGCCGGAAGGTCTGCCAGGTGTCAGCGCCAAGGTCGCTCGATGCCTCTTCGAGCGACCGGCTCACGCGGCGCATCCGGGCGACGACGTTGTTGTAGACGAGGACGACGCAGAAGGTCGCGTGGCCGATGACGATCGCCAGCAGCCCGAGCGGCAGGCCGGTCGTGGCAAACGTGGTGCTGAGGGCCATCCCGGTGACGATTCCAGGCAGGGCAATGGGGAACACGACGACGAACGAGATTGCCTGTCGGCCGAAGAAGCGATAGCGCGCCACCGCGACCGCAGCCAGGCTTCCGAGCACCAGCGCGACCGCGGAGGCACCGAAGGCGATCGCGACGGACGTCACGAAGGCGTCCCGAAGCCCAGTGTTCGCGAGCGCCGCGTCGACCCATCGGAGGCTGAAGCCGGCGGGCGGCCAGCTCGTGGACCCGCTCGAGTTGAAGGCGTACGCGATGACGACGGCGAGCGGGAAATAGATGAACACGAGGGTGCCGACCGTCGCCGCGATCAATCCCCAGCGCGCTCCGCGTCCGCTCATAGCGCCTCGAACGCCCCGAGGCGTCGCGCCAGAGCGAGGTAGCCGAGCATGACGAGCAGCGGCACGACCGAGAGCGCAGCGGCGAGCGGCAGGTTCGGGGCGCCGAAGTTCAGGTAGATGAGGTTGCCGATGAACTGCGTCGTCGTGATGAGCGAGGGCGCCACGTAGTCGCCGAGCGTGAGCGAGAACGTGAAGATCGACCCCGCCGCGAGCGCCGGGATGACCAGCGGAAACACAACGCGACGGAACGTCGTCCCGCCGCGAGCGCCCAGGTCCGACGATGCCTCCAGCACCGAGGACGGGATCCGTTCCAACCCTGCGAAGAGCGGCAGGATCATGTACGGCAGCCAGAGGTAGGTGAAGACCAGCCACAACCCGATCTCGGTCTGGCCCGGCCCGCGGAGCCCGATCGGCGCGAGCAGCCAGTTCAGCAGGCCGTCCTCGGACAGGATCAGCCGCCACGAGTACGCCTTGACGAGGTAGCTCGCCCAGAGCGGCATCAGCACCGCGACGACCAGCAGCCCGCGGACACGCGGCGACGCGACGCGCGCCATGAAGTACGCGATCGGGAAGGCCAGGACGGCGCACGTCAGCGTCACGGCAGCGGCCATGCCGACCGTTCGCAGCAGCACGGTCCGATAGATCGGGGTCGTCGCGATTTCGATGAAGTTGTCGAGCGAAAGCGTTCGGCTCACGAGGCCGGTGAACTCGTCGCGAAGCCAAACCGAGTTGAGGAACAGGACGCCGAGGGCGCCGAGATACATGACCACGAGCCAGCCGACCGGTGCTGCGAGCAGGAGGGCGAGCCGTACGCGCGGGCGCCGGTCGAGCCAGATCGCGACGCGCCGCGAGACGGACGCTGCGGCGGGGCGCTCCGCAGGCGCCACGGTCACGCTGGAACAGCACCGGCCCGAGCGGTGCCCGCTCGGGCCGGCTTCAAATGGGCGCGGCCGATCGACGGCGCAATCAGCCCTTGATCTCGGTCCAGGCCTTGACCCAGTCGTCGAAGCCCTTGCACTTCGTGTCCGTCCGCCCGTCGACGCATGTCGTCTCGGGCGTCTGCCAATACCAGACGCTCTTCCAGTAGTTGACGTCTGCCGCGTAGAACGCGTCGCAGTTCGCCTGATCGGCGGCAGAGAGCGCGCAGGCCTTGCTGTTGCCCGGAGCTTCGCCGAACCAGGACGCGACCTGGGCGTTCACCTCTGGCGAGACGATGTAGTCCAGCCACTTGTAGGCGCAGTTGAGATGCGGCGTCTTCGAGTTGATCATCCACGTGTCCGACCAGCCGGTCGCGCCGTCCGGCGGCTGGATCGCCTTGACCGGGATCGGCGGGTCCTCGGCCTGCAGGAGATTCGTGATCACCTGCCAGGTGGTCCCGACCAGCGCGTCGCCGGCCTCGAACGCCTGCTGCTGCTTGGCGTAGTCGGTCCAGTACTGGCCGATGCCCGGCTTCTGCTGCTTCATGAGGTCGACGACCGCCTGGAACTGCGTGTCGTCGAGCGCGTACGGGTTGGTGATCTTGAGGTCCGGCTTCGTCTTCATCAGCACGACGGCGCCGTCGGCGATGTAGATCGGCGCGTCATACACCGAGATCTTCTTGTCGGTGAACCACGACTTGCTCGGGTCGAACATGTCCGACCAGGTCGTCAGGTCCGGGGTGACCTTGTCGGTCCGCCACATGAGCAGATTCGCGCCCCGACCGTGCGGGACCCCGTAATGGACGCCATCGACGGTGTTGTATGGCTTGTCCTTGAGGTCCGCGAAGACGTCCGCATAGCTCTTGACGAGGTCGACGTTGATGGGCTGGACGTACCCGGCCCGGACGAGCCGGAGGCTGGCGTCGCCCGACGCCGAGACCACGTCGTACTTCCCGGGGTTGGTCGTGTACAGGCCGAATGCCTCGTCGCTCGTCCCGAAGACCTGGACCGTCGTCTTGCAGCCGGTGCTGTCCTCGAACGGCTTCACCCAGTTGACGGTCGGATCTGTCCCACCGTTCTCGGCGTAGCCGGGCCACGCGAGCACCGACAGCGCGCCTTCCCCGGCCCCGATCGCCGTCGGCAGGTTGAACGACGGCTTCGGCGTGCCACTGGTCGCGCAGGCCGACAGGGCCAGCGCGCTCGCAGCGATCAGCATCATCGCGCGATGGATCCTCATGCTCCTCCTCCCCGGGAACCCTCCTGGTCCCCGATCCTGAAGTTGTGGTGCCGCTTCCAGATCAGCCGAACTCGGCGGCCCTCCGCGGCCAGCGCTTCCATCGATGAGGTCGCCAGATTCTGCTCGGTCACGACAAGCTCAGTGCCGGCGTCGAGCACCACGATGTAGCGCGTGTCCGGCCCGAGGTAGACGACGTTGCGGATGGTGCCATCGGCGCCCACCTCGTCGTCGGCCACGGCCGCGTTCGGCTCGGCCATTCGGATCTTCTCCGGTCGCACGGTGTACAGGCCGGCGTCGCCGACCAGCGCCATTGCGGCGTCACCGCGGAGCAGATTGGACGTCCCGACGAAGCCCGCGACGAACGCGGTTGCCGGGCGCTCGTACATCTCCGCCGGTGAGCCGACCTGCTCGACCCGGCCGCGGTTGAACACGGCCAGCCGGTCGCTCATGGTCAGCGCTTCCTCCTGGTCGTGGGTCACGTAGATGAACGTGATCCGGACGTCCCGCTGGATCGCCTTGAGCTCGAGCTGCATCTCCTCCCGGAGCTTGAGGTCGAGCGCGCCGAGCGGTTCGTCGAGGAGCAGCACGCGCGGGCGGTTGACGAGCGCGCGCGCGAGCGCGACGCGCTGGCGCTGCCCGCCCGAGAGCTGGGATGGCTTGCGGCGCTCGTAGCCGTTGAGCCTGACCATCGCCAGCGCGTCCCCGACGCGGCGCTCCCGCTCCGGGCGGGGCACCTTGCGGATGGTCAGCCCGTACGCGACATTCTCACCGACGGTCATGTGCGGGAACAGCGCGTAGTCCTGGAAGACCGTGTTGACGTCCCGCTCGAACGGGGCGCGCTGGGTGACGTCCTCGCCGTGCAGGTACACCCGGCCCTCGGTCGGCAGCTCGAAGCCGGCGATCAGCCGGAGCGTCGTCGTCTTGCCCGAGCCTGACGGGCCGAGCATCGAGAAGAACTCGCCATCGCGGATCTCGAGGTCGATGCCGTCGACGGCGGTCACGGTGTCGGCGTCCGGGCTCGCCCCGGTGGATCGCGCCACGCGCCGGCCGACCTCGCCGCTGAATCGCTTCACGAGGTGCTCCAGCCGGACGGCGGCCGCGCCCGAGGGAGCCGGCGCAGGCGCCGGTGCGGGGTCGTCCCGGGTCAGGATGGCCAAGCGACTCCTCGTGCGGCTCCCGTCGACTGTGGCGGCCACGGCGACGAGATTCGCAGCTCACCTCGCGCGTTCCCGCGAGGTTCGCACGCCCTGCCGAGGCGGCGTTCGGTGGAGTGTCCGGGCGCGGCCGAGGCCATGTCAAGGTCGCGGATGCCAGTGCTACCCTCCGGCCATGACCTACGTCATCGCCGAGCCGTGCATCGATGTCCTCGACATCTCGTGTGTCTCGGTCTGCCCGGTCGACTGCATTCATT
Source organism: Chloroflexota bacterium (assembly GCA_005889475.1). Taxonomy (GTDB): domain Bacteria; phylum Chloroflexota; class Limnocylindria; order Limnocylindrales; family CSP1-4; genus UBA5189. Next base: position 9,021 of record VBGT01000001.1, read on the forward strand.
ACGAGGAAGGCGTCGACCGCAAGCTGTTCATCGACCCGAACGAGTGCATCGACTGCGGCGCGTGCGAGCCGGAATGTCCGGTGAACGCCATCTTTCCGGAGGACCAGGTCCCCGCGGAATGGGCCGACTATACGGTCATCGACGCGACGTGGTTCAACGATCGGGCCGCCGCGCGCGAGGCGGTCGACGCCGCGAAGCCTCGCTGAGGGCCCCGTCTCGACCCTGACCTGACCCGCGGAGCGCCGCCGAAGGGCATGGCATACTCCGCGCCCAATGTCGTCGCTCGCTGATCGCAGGATCGCAACCGTCGGCTCCGGGGTGATGGCCGAGGCGATCATCGCCGGGCTCCTCCGTGGCAACCTCGTCGCGCCCGAGCACATCGTCGCGTCGCATCCCCGCGCCGAGCGCCGGGAGGCGCTCGAGCGCAGCCACGGCATCCGGACGGTCGACGAGAACGCGGCGGCGATCGAGGGCGCCGACATCGTCCTGCTCGCGATCAAGCCGCAGATGCTGGCCCGGGTCGGGCGCGAGCTTCGGGGCCGGCTGCAGCCGGGCCAGCTCGTGATCAGCATCCTCGCCGGGGCCACCACCCGTGCGCTGACGGGCCATCTCGGCCATCGCGAGGTGGTCCGGAGCATGCCCAACACGCCCGCCCAGCTCGGCCGCGGCGTGACCGTCTGGTACGCGACGCCGGAGACCTCGGCCGCACAGCGGGAGCAGGCAGGCGCCCTGCTCGCCGCTCTCGGATTGCAGTTCGAGGTCGACGACGAGCGCCTCGTCGCCATGGCCACCGCCGTCTCGGGCACCGGCCCGACGTACGTCTTCCTGGTGATGGAGGCGCTGATCGACGCCGCGGTCCACCTCGGCTTCGCGCGCCACGTGGCCCATGACCTCGTGATCGAGACGCTCGAGGGCAGCACGCTCTTCGCCAAGCAGTCGGGCATGCACCCGGCCCAGCTCCGGAACATGGTCACCTCGCCCGGCGGGACGAGCGCCGCTGCGCTCCACGAGCTCGAGTCGGGTCGGCTGCGGACGGTCCTCTCGGAGGCCGTGTGGGCCGCGTTCCGGCGCACGGTCGAGCTCGGGGAGCAGCTCGAGGTCGGTGTCCCGAGCGAGACCGAGGAGCTCAGCGAGCGGCGCTAGGCGCCATCGAAGCTGGCACTCGTCGCATCGCGGCGGCGATGACGAATACGATCCCGACGCCGATCAGCACGTCGCCGACGCTGAACACGTTCGCGAACGGCACGCCCGCGGGAATCGCGAAGATGTCGGTGAGCGGCCGGAGCACCGGGTCCGGCACGACCACGCTGTTGGTGTGCGATCCCGCGCCGTCGAGGCCGGCCGCCGCGAGGGCCGCGGGATCCGCGGGCATCGCGCCCCCATTGGCCGTGATCGCGGCGAGGTTCGAGAGCGAAACCAGGGCGACGATGGCCATCCCGGGCAGTCGGACGTTCCGGAGCACGGCGGCGAAGACGGCGAGCGTCGACGCGACATAGATCGCCGGCGCGAGACTCCCGGAAAGGTGGTCGCCGGTCGGCGTAAACAGGACGACCTGGACGAGCAGCCCGCCGATCGCCAGCGGAGCCCACCGGAACCGGAAGCCGGACATCCCGTCGAGCCGGCCGCCGGCGAGCAGCCCGACGACGATCCCGGCCGGGATCGCCCAGAGCATGAACATCCGCGGTCAGCCCGGCGTTGCCGCTAGCGCGCCGCGGCGACGGTCTCGCGGAGCTGCGTCACGTGGCCTTCGAGATGCCCGACCATGAGCCGCTCGGCGATTTCGCGGACGGCGAGGTCGCCACGGGTCACGTGCCGGCCAAGGCTCGCTGCGTCCGCCTCGGTCAAGCCGCGAAAGCGGCGGGCGACCCGCCTCGCCTCGACCTCGACCCGACCCAGGAGCTCACGCGCCGGAAAGCCCCGATCGCGCCCGATGATCGCCACGCGCAGGTCATCCGCCTCGAGTCGCCCGAACGACGGCGGCTCCGAGCCGCCGCCTGCGTCGAGGACGAGCTCGATCTCCCCCATCCAGTACGGCAGCATCTCCGCCACGTGGGCGAGGACCTCCCGGGGGCCCCAGCTCGACTCCGGCCCGGGACCGTAGACGTCGCTCAGCGGCCACGGCTCGCCGGCCGCGAGCTGTGGCCCGAGCTCGACCATCGCCTCACTGGCGCGCTCGAGTCGATCGGCCAGGTCGTCCAACGCTCCCACGCCGGCAGTGTCGCACGCCCTGCCTCAGGGAGGGTCCTGCCCGAAGAGACTTCAAGCGCGCAGGGCTTCAGCCCGCGGCGAGCACCCGCTCGAAGATGCCGAGCCCCTCGTCGATCTCGACCGCGCTGACGTCGAGCGGCGCCAGCCAGCGGACGATGTTGTGGGCCGGGCCGCACGTCAGGAGGAGCAGGCCGGCGTCGGCGCAGCGGGCGATGACCGCATCGCCGAGCTCGCCGTCGGGCTCGCGCGTCTCGCGGTCCCGAACGAGCTCGACCCCGAGCATCAGCCCCCGGCCGCGGACGTCGCCGATCCGGGCGTCATGCGCGACCAGGGCGTCGAGGCCGGCTCGCAGCTGATCGCCGCGAGCCGCCGCGTTCGCGACCAGGCCTTCGCCCTCGATCGTCTCGAGCACCGCCAGCGCGGCGGCGCAGGCCACCGGATTGCCACCGAACGTGCTGCCATGGGCGCCACGGCCCCAGCGTTCGTGGAGCTCCCGGCGGGCGACGATCGCGCCGAGCGGCAGGCCGTTGGCGATGCCCTTCGCCGCGCAGACCGCGTCGGGCACGATGCCCGCGTGCTCGAAGCCCCACATGCGGCCCGTCCTGCCGTAGCCGGTCTGGACCTCGTCGCTGATGAGCAGGATGCCGTGTCGATCGCACAGGGCGCGCAGCCGGCGCAGGAACTCCAGCGGCGCCGGGACGTACCCGCCTTCGCCGAGCTCCGGCTCGATGACGATCGCCGCGACCCGGCTCGGCTCCACCTCGTCGAGCAGCCGCTCCAACGCATCCAGGGAGACCGCCGTCGCCGCGGCCTCGTCGCCGCCGAAGCGTCGGTACGCCTCGGGGTAGGGCACGATGTGGACGTCGGGCAGGAGTGGGCCGTGGCCCAGCTGGTAGTTGGGGCTCGAGGTCGTGACGCTCAACGCGCCGTAGGTCCGACCATGGAAGGCGCCCTCGAAGGCGATGATCGCCGGCCGGCCGGAGGCGCGCCGCGCGAGCTTGATCGCGGCCTCGATGGCCTCCGCCCCCGAATTGCCGAAGAAGACCGCGTCGAGCGGCTCGGGGAGCGTCGCGGCGAGCCGTTCGGCGAGCCGGGACACGGGCTCGATGTAGCCGAGGCCGTTCATCAGGTGCAGCAGCCGGTCGGCCTGGGCGTGGACGGCGGCCGTGACGGCGGGGTGCCCGTGGCCCAGGATCGTCGTCGCGATGCCGGTCGCGAAGTCGAGGTAGGCACGGCCGTCGACGTCGTACAGGTGATGGCCTCGACCGTGGCTCCAGGTGCGCTCGAAGTACCGGGCCATGACCGGCGACAGGAACCGGCGGCCGGTCTCGCGCGCGTCGGCTGCCGCGTCGGCCACGTGGGTGCCTGCCTCTGATCCCATGCTCAGTACCGCCGCCCACGCTGGCGCTCGAGCGAGAAACGAGCCGTGTCGGCGATCGCCATGACGGCCATGGTGCCCGCCTGGACGGGGTCCGACACGACGAGGTCGGCGACCGACGGGACCGATCCGGCCATGTTCAGGGCAATGACCGGGATCCCGACCTCCTGCAGCTCCCGGATCGCCTCGGTGATCTCGCCGCCCATGAGCGAGCCGGCCAGGACGAGGATGTGGGCGCGGGGCAGGTCGGCAACCGCCCGGACCGCGTCGGCGATCTCGTGCTCGCCCACGAGCGCGATCGTGTCGACACTGATTCGCTCGCCGCGCAGGTTGTGGCGGTCGGCTTCCGTCACAGCACCCAGGTTGACCTGCGCAACCTGCGCGCCACCGCCGATCACGATGACCCGCTTGCCAAAGATCTGCCCGAGCGTCTTGCGCGGCTCGGCCCGCGACACCCCCGGCAGGTCGCGCAGCAGGTCGGCCCCCTCGGCGCTGTCGAAGTTCCGGGTCTCGAAGTCGAAGACGCGGACGACGTCCTGCTCGCCACGGGTTGCCGGGAACGTGTTGATGCCCACGATCTCCGCGCCGGCGTCGCGCAGCGTCGTGATCAGGGCGACGAGGTCGGCCTCGGCCGTTACCCGGACGCTCACGGCGCCGAGGCGGGTGCCGGCCACGGGCAGCTGGAAGTCCGGCAGATCGCTGGACGGGACGTCGTCGTTCACCGGCGTCACTATATTCAGCCTCCATGAATGACGATGCGGTCGATCCCGGCGAGCTGAGGGTCGGGATCGTCGGCGCCACGGGTTACGGCGGCGGCGAGCTGGTGCGGATCCTGTCGCGCCATCCCTCGGTGCGCACCGTCGCCCTGCAGGCGCGCGACCGGGACGACGAGCCGCTCGCGGTGAGCCATCCGCACCTCTCGCGGACCGGCGCGAGAGTCGCCGCCGACCTGCCGGACGACGTCGACGCGGTCTTCCTGGCCCTGCCCCATGGCGCGGCGGCCGGGGTCGTGCCCGGCCTCGTCGATCGTGGCGTCGCGGTCATCGACCTCGGGCCGGACTTCCGACTCCGGGACCCGGCAGACTACCCGCGCTGGTACGGCTTCGAGCATCCCCGGCCGGACCTGCTCCCGGCGGCGGTGTACGGCCTGCCGGAGCTGCACCGCGACGAGCTCCGGGCGCTCGGCAGCTCGGGCGTGCGCATCGTCGCCTCGCCCGGCTGTTACGCGACCACGGCGATCGTGGCGCTCGCCCCGCTGGCCCGAGCCGGGCTCATCGCCGACGTCGTGGTCGATGCCAAGAGCGGCGTTTCCGGGGCCGGCCGCGAGGCGCGCCCCGACCTCCTCTTCGGCGAGGTCAACGAGAGCGTCAAGGCGTACGGCGTCGGCGGCCACCGGCACGTCGCCGAGATCGAGCAGGAGCTGGGCCGGCTCGCCGCGGCTCCCCTCGACCCGGTCGACTTCCTGCCCCACCTCGTGCCCATGACGCGCGGCATCCTGGCTGCCTGCCACGTCCGGCCCGCTCGCCCCGTCGGCCAGGGCGAGCTCGACGAGCTCTACGCGGCGGCGTACGGGCTGGAGCGCTTCGTCGAGGTCGTCGCGGCACCGCCGGCAACGAAGCACGTCATCGGCAGCAACGAGGTCCGCGTCCGCGTCCACCACGACGAGCGGGCCGGCCGGATCCTGGTCATCGCCGTCCTCGACAACCTCGTCAAGGGCGCCGCCGGCCAGGCGGTGCAGGCGTTCAACGTCCTCTTCGGGCTGCCCGAGGAGCGAGGGCTCGAGCAGCTGCCGCTGGCGCCATGAGCAGCGTGTCGAGCGACTCGCGCACCTCGCTGCCGCCGCTCGATGTGGACCTGCCGCCGGTTGAGGAGGTCGTGCGCCTGCCGGCCGGCTTCCGGGCCGGGGCGGTCGCGGCCGGCATCAAGGCCTCGGGGGGTCTCGATCTCGGGATCCTCGCCACGACGAACGGCCCGGCGAGCGTGGCCGGCACGTTCACGACCAGCCGCCTGCCGGCGGCGCCGGTCCGCCTCAGCCGGGCCCACCTCGAGGCCGCGGCGGGGCGGACGGTGGCCATTCTCTCGACGAGCGGCTGCGCGAATGCGGGGACGGGCGAGGTGGGCGAGCGGGACCAGGCCGAGCTCGGGGACCTCCTCGCCGCGAGCCTGGGTGTCGAACGCGAGCTGACGCTCGCCGTCTCGACCGGGCTCATCGGCTCTCGCTTGCCGGTCGAGCGACTCCGCGACCCAGTGACCCGTCTCGCGACAAGCGGCCTCACCGCGTCCGACGCCGCATTCGGGACACTCGCCGAGCAGCTGATGACGACCGACACGCGGCCCAAGGCGGCGAGCGTCCGCCTCGAGCTTCCGGGGCCGGACGCGCGGCCGCGCGCCGTGATCGTCGCCGGAATCGCGAAGGGAGTGGGCATGATCCACCCCAACATGGCCACGATGCTCGCGTTCATCGCGACCGACGCGACGGCTGAGCCTGGGACCCTGGGAACAGCGCTGTCCCGTGCGGTTGAACGAACCTGGAACCAGCTCACGGTCGACGGCGACATGAGCACCAACGACACCGTCTTCCTGCTCGCCTCCGGGGCTTCGGGGGCCATGCCGATCGAGGCTGACGACGCTGGGTTCAACCGCCTTGCCGACGCCGTGGAGGCGGTCGCGCGCTCACTCGCCCGCCAGCAGGCCGCCGACGGCGAGGGCGCCACGACGCTGCTGACGTGTGGCGTCAGCGGCGCGCGAGACGATGCCGAGGCGCGAGCCGTCGCCCGATCCGTCGTCGGCAGCAGCCTGGTCAAGGCGGCCGCCCACGGGCGCGATCCGAACTGGGGCCGCATCCTCGCCGCAGTCGGCACGGCGACGGTCGACGGCCAACCCGTGCCGATCGACGAGCGACGACTCGTGATCGGCCTGTGCGGCGTGACGGTCTTCGCCGGCGAGCCCGTGCCGTTCGACCGCGACGCGCTCGCGCGCCGGCTGGCGAGGCCGGAGGTCGAGATCCGCGTCGACCTCGGCGCCGGTGGCGCGACGGGCGAAGCATGGGGTTGTGACCTGACCGAGGCCTACGTGGCGGAGAACTCCGCCTACAGCACCTGAGCGGGCCGAGGGCGAGCACGATGCCCGCCGGTGCTCGGCCCCTCGTCGTCCTGAAGCTCGGCGGCGAGACGCTCGCCGAGCAGCACGACACGCTCGCCGGCGTGGCGGACGTCGCTCGAACGCACGACCTCGTGATCGTTCACGGCGGGGGGCGGCGACTCACTGACTGGCTGGCCCGTCTCGGCGTGGAGAGCAGGTTCGAGAGCGGGCGGCGGGTGACCGACGAAGCGTCGCTCGAGGTGGCGCTCGCGGTTCTCGCCGGCGTCGTCAACGCCGAGCTCGTCGTAGCCCTGGAGCGCCTCGGGGTGCGCGCAGTCGGCCTGACCGGCATCGACGCCGGCCTGCTCATTACCGAGCGCGTGGTCGAGCTGGGACGCGTCGGACGGGTCGTCTCCGCGCGGCCGGAGATCATCAGGGTCCTCCACGGCGCCGGGCTCCTGCCGGTCGTCGCCCCAGTTGCGCTCGACAGAGACGGCGCGGTCTGCAACGTCAACGCCGACGAGGCCGCCGGCGGGCTGGCTGCGGCGCTCACTGCCCGGCTCGTCCTCCTGACCGACACGCCGGGCGTGCTCGACCGGGAGGGGCGGACGATCGCTGCCCTCGACGAGCCGGCGGCCGAGGCGCTGATCGGGGACGGCGTCATCGCGGGCGGCATGATCCCGAAGGTCCGCGGCGCGCTCGTTGCGCTCCAGGCCGGGGTCCCGGAGGTCGTCATCGCCGACGGGCGCGGTCGCTCCGCCCTCGGCGATGCGCTTGGGGTGGTCGATGGCCCAGCCACTGCGACGCGGCTGACCCCACCCGGCTGACCAAGGCGGCCCGGTAACCCGCCAGACCCGAACGCAGCCCTCGACGCGCGGGCAGCGATCGCTGATCAGCTCAGGTAGTGACCGGCTGGCAATCCAGGCGTCTCCCATCCGGTTGATGAGCGCCACCAATCGTTCGGCGAGAATGATCCGTGCCGGTAATCGGATCGGGCTCGACCAGCCGAAATAGCGGCTGGTCATCACGACCCGCAATCACGGGTAGGCGGCGGTGAAGCCGACGTCGCCACGATGGGCACGTTGCCAACATTCGAACCGCGCTATGAAGGAATTGCGACCCCGCGAGCACCCACGGCGGCGGCCTGCCGACCCGCCAGCCTGAACCGGCCCTGCCGGAGGAGCAGGAGGAGCAGGGCCTGCTGCGCGTAGAGCCGGTTCTCGGCCTGGTCGAAGACGACGCTCCGCGGACCGTCGATGACCTCCGCCTCCACCTCTTCGCCCCGGTGCGCGGGCAGGCAGTGCATGACCACGGCGTCGGGCGCGGCGCGCAGCAGCTCGGTCGTCAGGCGGAACGGGCCGAAGGCGCGGCGCCGCTCGGCGGCCTCGGCCTCGTCACCCATCGAGGCCCAGACATCGGTGTACACGGCGTCCGCGCCGCGCACGGCCGCAGTCGGGTCGTGGAGGACCTCGACCCCGGCGCCGCTCCCGCGCCCGAGCGCGAGGGCGTGCTGGACCACCGCGGGATCGGGCTCGTAGCCACGCGGCGACGCCACTCTGACGCTCAGCCCGACCGCGGCGCCGGCGAGCAGGAGCGAGTGGCATACGTTGTTGCCGTCGCCGACGAAGGCCAGCGTGCGGTTGCGGAAGCCGCCGAGCTGCTCGTCGATCGTCACCAGGTCGGCGAGCGCCTGGCACGGATGCTCGCGCTCCGAGAGCGCGTTCACGACCGGTACCTCCGACGCGGCGGCGAGCCGGGCGAGGGTGGCGTGACTGAGCATCCGGATGACGATCGCATCGACGTAGCGCGACAGCGTCCGCGCCACGTCCTCGGGCGTCTCGCGGCTGCCGACCCCTACCTCGGCTCCCGTCAGCGTCGTCGTCGCGCCGCCAAGGCGGCGAATCCCGACCTCGAACGAGACCCGCGTCCGGAGGCTCGGCTTGTCGAAGATCAGGGCGACGTTCCGGCCGGCGAGGGGCCCGCCGCGCGGAAGCATCGGATCGGGGCCTGACTTCAAGGCCCGCGCATGCTCCACGACCTCCACGATCTCGATGGGCTCGAGATCGCCGATGGACAGCAGGTGGGCGACGCCCGGGCGCGCCGGGTTGGGGAAGAGGCGCATGGCGGGATGATAGACAAGTTGTGCATGACTATGCAACACTAGGGCAGTCGGCGCATGTTAATGCAGGACAGAGATCCGCAACATGCGCTCGCATCCCACCCCTTGATCGCATGAACCGGAGCTGAACGTTGGACAAGGTCGTGCTCGCCTACTCGGGGGGCCTCGATACCTCGGTCGCCGTCGCCTGGCTTCGCGAGCAGCACGACGTCGACGTCGTGACCTTGACCGTCGACGTCGGCGGTGGATCGCTCCGGCCCGGCGTCGCCGAGCGGGCCATCGCTGCCGGCGCCTCCAGGGCATACGTCGTCGACGCCCGTCGGGAGTTCGTCGAGCGCTTCGTCTGGCCCGCCCTGCAGGCCGGCGCGGTCTATCAGGGCACGTATCCCCTCGCGACCGCCCTCGCCCGGCCGCTCATCGCGCAGCTCCTGGTCGAGGTCGCCCATCGCGAGGGAGCCGACGCGGTTGCCCATGGCTGCACCGGCAAGGGCAACGATCAGGTCCGCTTCGATGTGGCCGTGCATGCCCTCGACGCATCCCTGGAGGTGGTCGCGCCGATGCGCGTCGGGATGGGCATGTCCCGTGACCAGGAGATCGACTACGCGCGGGAGCGCGGAATCGAGGTTCCCGTTACGCACGCGTCGCCCTACTCGGTCGACGTCAACCTGTGGGGCCGCTCGATCGAGACCGGGGTCCTCGAAGATCCATGGGTCGCGCCGCCGGCCGACGTCTACGCCTGGACGGTCGACCCGGGCGATGCCCCGCCGCCGGTCGAGGTGTCGATCGGCTTCCGGGCGGGGATCCCGGTGATGCTGGACGGCCGGCCGACCGACCCGGTCGAGCTCGTCGAGCAGCTGAACGGGCTGGCCGGCGCCCACGGCGTGGGCCGCGTCGACCATGTCGAGGACCGGCTCGTCGGCATCAAGAGCCGCGAGATCTACGAGGCCCCGGCGGCCGTCGTCCTCCACGGCGCGCACCGGGCCCTCGAGAGCCTGACCCTGTCGAAGGAGCAGCTCCGCTTCAACCGGAACGTGGCCGACGAGATCGCGCGCGCCACGTACGACGGGCTCTGGTTCAGCTCCCTCCTCGCCGACCTGCGCGGGTACGTCGATGCTGCACAACAGCACGTCAGCGGCGAGGTCCGCGTGCGGCTCGACCACGGCACGGCCACCGCCGTCGGGCGGCGGAGCGCCGCGTCGCTCTACGATCGCGCCCTCGCGACGTACGACACGGGAGACGCGTTCGACCATGCCAGTGCGGTCGGCTTCATCTCGATCTTCGGCCTGCCGTTGCGGACGGAGGCGGCCCGGCACCGCGCCGCACCGGAGAGCGGACGGGCGATGCTGGACGAGCTGCCGGTCGCGGTCGCCGAGGCGCCCGCCGCCCGCGACACGGTTCGGGAGACCGTCCCCGGCTGACCTGCCGTGAAGACCTGGGGCGGTCGATTCGAGGGTGGGCCCGACCCGACGGCCGCGGACTTCGGCCGGTCGATCGAGACGGACGTCGAGCTGGCCTTCGACGACATCCTCGGCTCGATGGCGCACGTCCGCGCCCTCGGCCGGGCCGGGGTGCTCACCGACGCTGAGGTCGAGGCGCTGCTCGCCGGTCTCGAGGCCGTCCGGGCCGACATCGAGTCCGGCTCCCTCCGATGGGATCCGGCGCTCGAGGACGTGCACATGAACGTGGAGTCGGCGCTCGAGGCCCGCGTCGGACCGGCCGCCCGCAAGCTCCACACGGGCCGCTCGCGCAACGACCAGGTGTCGACCGACCTCCGGCTGTGGCTGCGACGCACGATCGACGACCTCGACGGCGCGCTCGTGGGCCTCGAGCGGGCTCTCGTCGACCTTGCCCGGCGCAATGTCGACGCCGTCATGCCGGCCCATACCCACACCCAGCCCGCCCAGCCGGTCCTGCTCGCCCACCACCTCCTCGCACACGTCGAGATGCTGGAGCGCGATCGCTCTCGGCTGGCCGACGCGCGACGTCGCGCGAACGTCTCGCCGCTCGGATCCGGCGCCGTCGCGGGGAGCGGCTTCCCGCTCGATCGCGAGGCCGTCGCTGCCGAGCTCGGGTTCGCCGGCGTGACCCGCAACTCGATCGACGCATCGGGTGACCGCGACTTCGTCGCGGAGGCGCTGGCCGGGTTCGCCATCGCAATGGTGCACCTGTCGCGGCTGGCGGAGGAGCTCGTCTGGTGGTCCCACCCGAGGCTCGGCTTCGTCCGCCTTGCCGACGCGTTCTCGACCGGCTCGTCGATGCTGCCCAACAAGCGCAACCCCGATCCAGCTGAGCTGGTGCGTGCCCGGGCGGCGCGGGTCGTCGGCGACCTGGCGGGCTTCCTGGCGGTCCTCAAGGGCCTGCCCCTCGGCTACCAGCGCGACCTCCAGGAGGACAAGCGGCCGCTGTTCGAGAGCGCGCGCGAGCTGCGCCGCTCGCTCGAGGTCCTCGCCGGGATCATCGCCTCGCTGACGGTCGACGAGGCGCGGCTCCAGGCGGCGGCGGCGGAGGGCCATGTGACGGCAACGGCGGTCGCCGAGACGCTCGTCGAGCTGGGCGTCGCATTCCGCAGCGCGCACCACGTCGTGGGGCGGCTGGTCAGGACAGCCGAGGTCGATGGGCTGAGCCTCGAGGTCCTGTCCGACGATGCGGTCACGGCCGCCCTCCGCGAGAGCGACGACGAGTCGGTGCGGGCGCTTGCCGGCGACCCGACGACGGCCGCCCGTCTTCGGGCGGCCGCCTCGATCGAGGGCGCCCTCGCACGCTGCAACGTGATCGGCGGCACCGCGCCAAGCCGCGTCGCCGACGAGCTCGCGGCCGCCAGCCGCCGGTTGGGCTTGGCCTGATCGCGGCCGGCGCGGGGGTATAGTCGGCCTATGGAGCCGTCCGACGGCGGAAGCCAACCGCGCACGACGACACGAGCGACCCGCGTCGCACGACAGGGCGAGATCCGGAGGCTGATCGCCCGCGATCGGATCGCCAACCAGCGCCAGCTGGCCGATCTGCTCGCCGCCCGGGGCTTCGAGGTTACCCAGGCCACCGTCAGTCGGGACATCGCCGAGCTCGGCCTGGTCAAGGTCGTTCGGGGCGACGGCCACGCCTACGCGGCACCGGCCGACGTCGCGGTCGCGCCGGGGCGCGACGAGTCGATGCTCCGGCGCGTGCTCCGGGACGTGCCGGTCGAGGTCCGCCGGTCCGGCCTGATCCTGCTGCTCGTGTCCACGCCCGGCACTGCCTCGATCGTGGCCGAGGCGATCGACCGCGCGGGGTTCTCCGAGCCTGCGGGTACCCTAGCCGGAGACAACACGGTGCTCGTCCTGTTCGGGGACGAGCAAAGGCTCGTGCACTGGCGAGACAACCTGCTGCGAACCCAGGCCGACGTAGCCAGCGGAGACGAGCGAGACGGAGGTCAGCGATGACCGAGACGATCACGCGGGGTGCCGCCAACCAGGCGGGCGCCCATATCAACAAGGACGCCTACGCGGAGGCCAAGGACTTCCTGCCGCTGAACGGCGTCGACCACGTCGAGTTCTGGGTCGGCAACGCCCGGCAGGCCGCCCATTACTACCGCGCCCTGTGGGGCTTCACGCCGGTGGCCTACGCCGGCCTCGAGACCGGTGTTCGGGACCGGACGAGCTACGTCCTGCGCCAGAACGACATCACCCTCGTCGTCACCGGCGCGCTGAGCCCCGACACCGAGATCGCGGAGCACGTCAAGCGCCACGGCGACGGCGTCAAGGACATCGCCTTCGGCGTTGACGACGCGACCTCGTCATGGCGCGAGACCACGAAGCGTGGCGCGCGATCCGAGATGGAGCCTGCCGAGCTGGACGGCGGCGAGGACGGCGTCCTGCGCCGGAGCGCGGTCGGGACATACGGCGAGGTCCGCCACTCGTTCATCGATCGGCGCGACTACCACGGCGCGTTCGCGCCGGGCTATCGCAAGATCAAGAAGCCCGCGGCGGCCGCGACCGGGCTGAGCCTGCTCGAGATCGACCACTGCGTCGGCAACGTCGAGCTCGGCGACATGAACAAGTTCGTCGAGTACTACCGTGACGTCTTCGGCTTCGCCCAGCTGATCCACTACGACGACAAGGTCATCCACACCGAGTACTCCGCCCTCATGTCGAAGGTCATGACCAACGGCAACGGCCGGATCAAGTTCCCGATCAACGAGCCCGCCTCGGGCAAGAAGAAGAGCCAGATCCAGGAGTTCCTCGACTACTACCTGGACAACGGCACGCAGCACATCGCGCTGCGGACGGAGGACATCGTCGGCACCGTCCGCCAGCTGCGCGAGAACGGCATCGAGTTCCTGGGCATGCCCCATGCCTACTACGAGACCCTCGCCGACCGCGTCGGAGACGTCGGCGTGCCCATCGACACGCTCGAGCAGCTGGGCATCGAGGCGGACCGCGACGAGGAGGGCTATCTCCTCCAGATCTTCACGCGCCCGATCCAGGATCGCCCGACCTTCTTCTTCGAGATCATCGAGCGCCACGGCTCGCGGGGTTTCGGCGTCGGCAATTTCAAGGCGCTCTTCGAAGCGATCGAGATCGAACAGGCTCGCCGCGGCAACCTCTAGGTCGAGGCGGCAGCCACTGGAGGGCGGGTCGATGGCCTCTGTCAACGAACTCACGCCAGGCCTCGCGCTCGGCAGGCGCTTCGTCGACGCGATCGTCACCCACGATTGGGAGGGCGTGGCAGCGTGCTTCTCGCCCGATGCTCGCCTGGTCGCGGTCGTCCCGAAGGAGCGTCCGTTCCGTGAGAAGGCGGGCGCGGATGAGGCAGCGAGCCTGATCCGCGCCTGGTTCGGCGATGCCGACGTCACCGAGCTCCTCAGCAGCGAGGTCGAGCCGCTTGCCGACCGAATCCGGATCCAGTACCGCATCCGGGAGCACGAACCCGATGGCTGGTACCTCGTCGAGCAGGTCGCATACGCGACCATCAGCGAGGGTTTGTTCGAGGACGTGAACCTCGCCTGCTCCGGGTTCCGCCCCGAATCCGACTGACGCCCTCCTGGGACCGCGATCTCATCGTGGCGGCTCAGCGAGGCGACCAGTCGGCATTCGTCGGCGACTTGTCGGCCTGTCGTTTCAGGCGCGGCGCCGGAACCTCTAGGCGCCGCGGCGGGCGCGCCGCACGAGTCCCTCGGGGACGCCGCTGCGCTGCTGCTCGACGGAGCCGATGCGCATGGTCGGCTCGTAGACCGCCGCGCGGCCCTTGCCGGCCGCCTTGGCCAGGTACATCGCAGCATCCGAGTTCGTGAGCAGCTCATCGACCGTGGTGCCGGCCTCGGGCGAGAGCGCGATGCCGATGCTGACGCCGATGACGACCTCCTCGTCGCCCTCGCCGATCGGCCTGCCAACACGAAGCGCGAGCCGGTCCGCCGTCGCCCGAACCTCGTCCAGGTCAACCGCGTCCTCGAGCAGGACGGTGAACTCGTCGCCGCCGAGGCGCGCCGCGGTGTCGCCTCGCCGGAGCCCGGCGCCAAGGCGCTCAGCGACGGTTCGAAGGACGTCGTCGCCTCGGTCGTGGCCGAACCGATCGTTCACACGCTTGAAGTCATCGAGGTCGAGGAACAGGACCGCGTAGCGGGCGTCAGGGTCCCGCGCCGAGCGCTCGAGGGCGTGCGCGAGGCGGTCGCGGAACAGGGCTCGGTTGGGCAGGCCGGTGAGCGGGTCGTGGAACGCCCGGTGTCGAAGCTGCTCCACGAGCCGCGCGTTCTCGAGCATGATCCCGGCCTCCGTGGCCATCGTCGAGGCCAGCCGCAGGCGATCGTTGTCGAAGACGCTCTTCTGCTCGACGGTCAACTCGACGAGCCCTGTGGACTTCCCCGCTACCACGAGCGGAACGACAGCGAGCGCCTGCCCGCCGATTGACGCGATGTACTGACGTTCTGGTGCCGGCAGTTTCGGGTCGTCGAGATCGAGCACGACCGATTTCTGCTCGACCAACGCACGTTCGCACTCGGGGTAGTCCGCGAGCAGGTAGGCGTTGTCAACCGGGTCGCGCCGATCGGGTGGGTAGTAGCCGAGGGTGAGCACTTGCCCGCTGGCCTCGTCCCAGTAGCAGATCCCGCACTGGTCGACCTTCACGGCTCGTGCCAGGTGGGCCGCCATCCGGTCACCGACCGTGCTCGGATCGCCCGCCCGCGCGAGATCCGTGGACATTGCAATGAGGCTGTCGAGGGCGTGCCTGCTCCTGCCGGAACGCCGCTCAGCCGTCCAGACGTACCGAAGCAGGATCGCGACCGCGGCCGACACAACGAATGCGCGCGGCAGCGGCTCTGGGATCAGCACGGCCAGGAGCACGACGGCAGCCGCGAGGGCAGCCGTGCGTCCTGACTGCACGAGCGACAAGAGTGCGAGGCGTTGAGTTCGATGCATTCGTCCATGCCGGCACGTGGTCGAGGCCGCAGGTGCTGACCGGGAACAGCGTCGAGCGTCCGCGCATCGCGTGCCATGAGTCGTTCGTACCGACGGCGGCAGCGGTCGGCCCGGGTTCTTCGAGGCGCGATCAGATATTGACTGGAACGCCTAGTCAATCAATACTCGTGAAGTGATGGCTCCGCGCGCATATACCCAGCACAGGCGCGCCGAGACCTCACGCCAGACGCGGCATCGCATCCTGGAGTCGACCCTCGCGCTCTATCGCGAGCGCGGCGTCGCGGACACGACCCTCAAGGCCGTCGCAGAGCGGGCCGACGTCTCGCGCGGCACGATCCTCCATCACTTCGGGTCGGGCGACGGGCTCCTCGGAGCGGTGCTGGATCAGGTCGTCGAATCACTCGACCTGCCCGACGAGCGGATCTACGAGGGCCTTGCCGGGCGCGACGCCCGGATCCGGGCATTCGTCGACGCGATCGTCGTGTTCAACGAACGCGGTGTGTCGTGGTGGACCATGTTCGAGGCCGAGATGCAGCGGCCCGAGCTCCAGAAGCGCGAGGCCCACTACTGGAGCGTGCTCGGCCAGCTGCAGGCGAAGGCGCTCGGTCCGCGGCTCGCTGCGGATCCGCTCGCAAACGCCGCTCTGCTCAGCGTCATTCATCCAGCGACCGTGGGCACGTTCCTGTGGTCGTTCGAGCGAGCCGGGGTGGGGAAGGAGGACGTGCGACCGATCCTTGGTGATCTCGCTGTCGATGCGGTCCGACGTGTGGCAGGCCGCAGGAGGGGGACGGGAGGGTTGTCGTGAACTCAATGCTTCGGCAGGTCCACGCCTGGGTGGCGTGGGGATTCGTGGCCGCGATCGTGATCCAGGTCTTCCTGGCCGGACTCGCCATCCCGCAGCTCGGCGGGAACGGCAACTTCGGCACGCACCAGGGCTTCGGCTACCTCATCGGACTGATCGCGCTCGCGCTCGTGGTGACGGCGGTGGTCGCGCGGATCGGACGCCGACGGATCCTCCAGAGCGTCGGGCTCCTGGTCCTGTACGTCGTCCAGACGATCCTGCCGAACCTCGACCCCGGCCTGTCGGTCGGTGCAGCGCTGCATCCCGTCGGCGCCCTGCTCCTGTTCGCGCTGGGCACCTGGTATGCGTGGACGGTATGGCGCGAACGATCGACGGCCTCGGCCTGATTCGCCAGCACGTGGGAGGGAGCGCTCGATGGACCTGACCCCGTATGTCGCCTGGATCGTCTTCATTCATGTCGCAGCGGCATTCGTCTTCGCCGCCGGCCACGGCGTCTCGATGTACGTCGCCTTCCAGCTCCGGCGAGAAACCGATCGCGGTCGGATGCTGGCGCTCCTGGACATCTCCGGGTTCTCGCTCGTTGCCGCTGGCATCGCCCTGTTGGTGCTGCTCGTCGCCGGCATCCTCGCCGGGATCGTGCTGCAGTCCTTCGGCAGGACCTGGATCTGGGTCTCGCTGGTGCTGCTGGTCGTCATCGGCGGGCTCATGACGCCGATCGGTGGCGCGTACTTCACCCGCGTGCGGCAGGCACTCGGACAGAAGACTCGCGGGATGAAGTCGGAGGATCCGGACCCGGTGCCTGCGTCCGACGCCGCGCTGGCCGCCATGCTCGCCTCGCGCGCCCCCGAACAGCTCCTCGTCCTCGGTGGCGGGGGATTCCTCGTCATCCTCTGGCTGATGATGTTCAAGCCGTTCTGAACGACGAGCGGAGCTAGCCCGGTTCCACACGAAAGGCCGGCCGACCGTTGCGAGCGCCTGATCCTGTCGGGCGCTCGACCTAGACTCTGCCCGTGCGCGTCGGCCATGTTCGCGAGCGGCACGGGCCCGCGGGGTCGCCGTGGCGACTGGCTGTTTCGCCGGACGCGACCGGGGCATGGCTCGATCTCGAGATCGTTCGGCGCCGCCTGGTCGCAGCCGACCCGCGACGTGCGCACAACGCGATCCTGTTCCGGCAGCCCATCACGATACTCGACGACCACCTCGGCCGCGGCCTGCGGATCGAGGCGCTTCGGGAGCTCGTCGAGGGGTTCGCCGCCGGTGGTGGCGCGCGAGATGTCGATGACGACGCGGTGCTGGACGAGGCGAATCTCGCCTTCGGACCGCCCGTGCTCCGACCCGCCTCGTTCCGCGACTTCTACGCCTTCGAGCAGCATGTCCGGACGGTGTGGGAGCGTCGCGGGGGCGACATTCCCGAGGCCTGGTATCGGCTGCCGATCTTCTACTTCTCGAACACCTCCGAGCTCCGCGGGCCAGGTGACCGGGTGTGGGCGCCCCGAGGGTCCTCGGAGCTCGACTTCGAGCTCGAGGTCGGGGCGGTGGTCGACACGCCGGTCTACAACCTGCCGGAAGAGCGGGCGGCCGAGGCCATCGGCGGCTACCTCGTCGTCAACGACTGGTCGGCGCGCGACCTCCAGCGCGACGAGTCGACCGTCCGGCTCGGCCCGGCGAAGGGCAAGGACTTCGCGCTGACGATCGGGCCGTGGATCGTGACCCCGGACGAGCTCGCCGATCGATGGGCGACCGACGCGCTGTCACCCGACCTGGCGATGACCGCCTCCGTCACCGGCGCCGACGGGCGCACGGTCGTGGTGGCGAACGGCTCGTGGGCGAGCGCGCGCTACTCGTTCGCGCAGATGCTCGCCCGGGCCTCGGCCGATGTGCACGTCCGGCCGGGCGAGCTGCTCGGGAGCGGGACGGTCGGCACCGGTTGCCTGCTCGAGGTCAAGGACCAGACCCTCGGTCGATGGCTCGAGCCCAGCGACGTCGTGACCCTCGCCATCGAGCGCATCGGCGAGCTCACGACGCCGATCGTCGCCCGCCCAGCCTCCTGAGGCCGGCTTGACACTTCACGGTTGCTCCATCCATCATACCCACTAATCCCACTAATTTGGTGGACATAGTGGAGAGCGATGCCAGTGGTCACGCTCATGGCCATCGCCTTCGCCGGGTTCGTCGCCCAGCTGGTCGACGGCTCGCTCGGCATGGGCTACGGCGTCACGTCGACCAGCTTGTTGCTGACGCTCGGCCTGGCACCCGCCCTTGCCTCTGCCTCGGTCCACCTCGCCGAGATCGGCACGACGGCGGTTTCCGGCCTGTCGCATTGGCGGATGGGCAACGTCGACATGCGGTCGCTGCTGATGATCGGGATCCCGGGCGGCGTCGGTGGGTTCCTGGGCGCCGTCGTGCTGGCCAACCTGTCGCTCGACGCCGCGCGCCCGATGGTGTCGCTGGTGCTCCTGGCGCTGGGGGCCGTGATCATCTTCCGGTACATCCACGGCCGGCGAACCGCCGCAGCGCGTGCGGCAGGCGAGGCGCCGGCGGGCGGCGTCGGAAACGCAACTCTCCCGCTCGGCTTCGTCGGGGGCTTCCTCGACGCGAGCGGTGGCGGCGGCTGGGGTCCCGTGACGACCTCGTCGCTGATGGCCGCGGCGCGCATGCGGCCGCGGACGGTCATCGGCACCGTGAGCGGCTCGGAGTTCATCGTGTCGGTCGCCGCGAGCGTCGGGTTCCTGCTCACACTCGGCTCGGCAGGCATCGACTTCAGCATCGTGGCCATGCTGCTGCTCGGCGGGGTCATCGCCGCGCCGCTCTCCGCGTGGCTCGTCCGGCGCTTCGACGACCAGGCCCTGGCAACGGGTGTCGGTGGCCTGATCATCTTCCTCAACGTCGATCGAGGCCTCGGCCTGTTCGGCGTCGACGTGTCGATCGGGCTCGGGCTGCGCCTCGCGGTGGCCGCCGTCTCCGTGGTGGTCGTCGCCGTGCTCCTGGTTCGAAGCCGGGTGCGGCGCACGGCTGCGGCCGCAGCAGCGGGCACCCCCGCCGCCTGACGCGCCGTCCCGTCCGTACACTCGCGGCGTGAGGGTCTCAGCGCGAGCGGACTACGCGATCCGCGCGCTGGTGGAGCTGGCAGCTGCCGGCCCCGACGCGCCGATTCGCGGTGAGGCGATCGCGCGGGCGCAGTCGATCCCGACCAAGTACCTGGAGAACCTCCTCGCCGACCTGCGACGGGCGCGGCTGGTGTCGAGCCAGCGTGGCCTCAAGGGTGGCTACCGGCTCGCTCGGCCGGCATCGTCGATCACGCTCGCCGACGTCATCCGGGTGATCGACGGGCCCCTCGCCGGGGTCCGTGACGAGGCGCCCGAGAACGTCGCCTACCCCGGCGCGGCCGCGAGCCTGCGCGATGTCTGGGTCGCCCTGCGCGCGAGCATGCGGACGGTGCTCGAAGCGGTGACCCTGGCCGACGTTGCCTTGGGTCGCCTGCCCGCATCCGTCCGGCGCCGCCTGCGCGACCCGGGCGCTTGGAGCCGCCGCTGATGGCCGTGCCGTCCGCCGCTTTGGAAAGTGCCATCGAGTCGATCGTCCCGCCGCGGCTTCCTTCCGGCGTCGATACGCCCGCCCTGGTGATCGACCTCGACGTCGTCGAGCGGAACGCGCGCCGGCTCGCCGAGGATCTGGGCATCCGTGGGGTCGCCCTCCGACCGCACGCCAAGACGCACAAGAGCGTCGCGCTGGCGCGCCTGCAGCTCGAGAGTGGCGCGCGCGGGATCACCGTCGGGAACCTGGGCGAGGCCGAGGTCTTCGCGGCGGGCGGGCTCGACGACGTGTTCGTCGCCTACCCGGTTTGGGCGGAGGGCCCGAAGGCCGCTCGTCTGCGGTCCCTGCACGAGAAGAGCGGTCTCCGGCTGTCCGTCGGGTTCGACTCGATCGAAGGAGCCAGGCGGCTTGCCGCGGCCGCGGCGGGCTCCACCCGCCGGCTTCGCACCTTGCTCGAGCTCGACCCTGGCAACCGACGGACCGGCGTGCTTCCGGACGATGCCGGGGGCGTGGCGCGCGCCGCCCGTGATCTCGGGCTCGACGTCGTCGGGCTGTTCACCCACGGCGGCCATGCGTACGCGGGCCTCGACGCCGTTGCCGGTGCTGCCGCCGACGAGATCCGGACGCTCGAACACGGGCGTGACGCGCTCCGAGCAGAGGGCATCGAGGTCGAGATCCTGTCGGCCGGCTCTACCCCGACCGCGCTCGGCGCGGCCGCGGCGCCCGTGACCGAGATTCGAGCCGGCACGTACATCGTCGGCGATCGCCAGCAGGTGGTCCTCGGCGCCGTCCCGCCGGAGGGCGTGGCGATCTGGGTGGCGGCCACCGTGGTCAGCGTCGCTGTGCCGGGCCAGGTCGTCGTCGATGCCGGCTCCAAGACACTTACGAAGGACGTGGCGCCCAACCTCGCGGGCCACGGCTACCTGCCGGCGTATCCGGCCGCCGAGATCCTCCGCGTCGCCGACTACCACGGCATGACCCGGATCCCCGACGGCACGCCCGCACCGCGCCTCGGCGAAGTCGTGGCCATCGTGCCCAACCACTGCTGCCCGGTGATCGACCTGCGCGACACGTTCGTCGCCGTTCGGTCCGGGTCCATCGTGGGGACGTGGCCCGTCGATGCACGGGGTCGCAGCGGCTGAACGTTTTGCCGCGGCGCCCAGTGCGCCGCCACCGCCGTCAACCTGACAATCTCAGTCCGCGCGACATGACGTGAACGTTCGGCCGCGAGCCTGCCGTCATAGTCGGTAGTCGCAGCACATTGACTGCGGCGACCCGGAGGTCCAGGTGGATCGAGACCTCGTCGAGCGGGCCCGGCATGGCGATCGAGAGGCGTTTGCGGTCCTGGTGCACCAGGTCAGCGATTCGCTCTACTCCGTTGCCTACCGGATCCTGCGCGACACGGGCCTCGCCGAGGACGCACTGCAGAACGCCCTCATCCTCGCCTGGCGCCGGCTCCCGAAGCTTCGGGACCCCGACCGTTTCGAGGCGTGGATCCATCGGATCCTTGTGCACGCCTGCTACGACGAGTCGCAGCGGGCGCGCTCCTGGCGCTCCACCGTTCGCGTGTTGCCCGTCGACGAACCGTCCGGCTTCGACGAGCACGCGCGGGTCGCCGACCGTGACGAGCTCGAGGGAGCGTTTCGAAAGCTGACGCTCGAGCAACGTGCGGTCTTCGTCCTGCATCACTACGTCGGCCTCCCGCTGGTGGAGGTCGCCGAGCTCCTGGAAATTCCGGCGGGGACTGCCCGTTCCCGCCTGCACTACGCGCTGGCCGGGCTTCGCGTGGCACTGCTGCGCGACGCCCCGCCTGTCCAGGAAGGACGCCTCGCATGACCGACGATCGATCGCTCGAACGCGCCGCTCGATCGTGGCTCGAAGAGGGGCCGTCGCAGGCCCCCGATCGAGCGGTTGAGGCTGCCCTCCTGCGTGTCGAAACGACATCACAGGAACGGGATCTCCGGATCCCGTGGAGGTTGCCCAAGATGAACCCGATGATGCGCCTCGGGACGATCGCGTTCGTCGCGGTCGTCGCGATCGGCGGCACTCTTTATGTATTCAGACCCGCCCAGTTCGGTGGTCCTTCGACCACCGCCTCGCCGACGGGTTCGCCACTTCCCAGCACGGCGCCCGCGAGTCTCGAGGGGACCTGGGAAACGACGTTCACCAGGCAGGAGATGCTCGCCGCGGGCATCGCCGACGCGGCCGAGGACGATCCCAGCAACTACGGGCACTTCAAGCTCGCTATCTCTGCCGGCCTCGTGCTCACGGTCCACCTGGATGGCCCGCAGGACACCTCGGCGGGCAGGTACGTCGCCCGTGGAGGAACGTTCACCAGCACGACGCTTGCCGGCGAGACGTTCTCGTGGTCCTATGCAGTCTCGAGCACAACCCTCACGTTCGCGGGCAATGGGCCTGTCACGCTCCGGGCCAAGCCCTGGACACGCGTCGCCCCGGCGAGCATCGAAGGCACGTGGGAAACGAGCTTCACGAGAGACGAGATGCTGGCCGCCGGGATCGTCCCGGGCGAAGACGACGCCAGCAACTACGGGCACTTCACGCTGGCCATCCACGATGGCGGCTCGGTCCTGACCCAGCTGGACGGCCCGAAGCTCACTGGTCGCGCGGCGTGCGTGGTCCATGGCAGCTCATTCACGTCGGCTTCGACGAACGGCGAGGTCTTCACCTGGTCGTTCACGGCCACGGACACCACGCTCACCTTCCAGGGCGGTCCAGTGACACTGCGGGTCAAGCCCTGGACGCGTATCGGTCCGTAGCTCCACCTCGGCGCTGGTCTGGGCCGCAGCCCACTCCGAACGGCGGCATAGACTGGCCTCCGCAGACCGCGGAGGCCAGTCGATTCAATGTATTACGTGCGCCACGGCAGCGTCCCGCAGCAACGTCACACCCAGCACCGGGCGCCGGACGGCAGCCTGTACGCCGAAGAGCTGTTCGGCGTCGAGGGCTTCACCGGGAGGAGCTCGCTGCTGTACCACCTCGTTCCACCGACGCGAACCCACAAGATCGAGCCCCTCCGCGAAATCCAGCTCGAGGCGGCTGACGAGAAGACTCATCGACACCACCTGACCAAGACCGGCGGTGTCGAGCCGAAGGGCGATGCAATCAGCGGCCGGGTTCCGCTCTACTTCAACAACGACGTCGTCTTCGGCGTCGTCCGCCCGGCCGAGGGAATGCCCGCGGGGACCTTCTACCGCAACGGGATCGCGGACGAGATGCTGTTCGTCCACGAGGGCGCAGGGGTCTGCGACACTGTCTTCGGGCCGCTGCGCTATGGCCCCGGCGACTACCTCGTCCTGCCCATCGGCACGACCTGGCGCCTCGATCCCGATGCTGGCTCAGCGCAGCGCATCCTGTACCTCGAGGCGCCCTCCGAGATCGAGCCGCCGAAGCGCTACCGGAACGACTACGGCCAGCTGCTGGAGCACTCGCCTTACTCGCAGCGCGACCTGCACGATCCCGAGGACGTGCCACCGAGGACCGACGAGGGCGACTTCGTCATCCACGTCCGTTCGACCGACCGGATCACCGCCTACCACTACCGGCACCACCCGTTCGACGTCGTCGGCTGGGACGGCTACCTGTGGCCGTTCCGGTTCAACATCGGCGACTTCCAGCCGATCACCGGCCGCGTCCACCAGCCACCGCCGGTCCACCAGACCTTCCAGGCGCGCAACTTCGTGGTCTGCTCGTTCGTTCCCCGCAAGTTCGACTACCACCCGCTCGCCATCCCGGCGCCATACAACCACTCGAACATCAACTCGGACGAGGTCATCTACTACGTCGCCGGCAACTTCATGAGCCGCCGCGGCGTGGAGATCGCCTCGTTCACCCTCCACCCGGCCGGCATCCCGCACGGGCCGCATCCGGGCACCGTCGAGGCGTCGATCGGCAAGGAGGCGACCGAGGAGCTGGCAGTGATGGTCGACACGTTCCACCCGCTCAAGCTCACGAAGGCCGCGCTCGACCTCGACGACGACCGATATCCGTACTCGTGGCTGCCCGCCGACGACCACGCGAGAGAGGCCTCCGAGCTCGCGGAGCGAGGCCCGGAGGCGTTCCCGGACTAGTCGCGGCGAGGGGAAGGAGGTGGCGATCAACGTCGTCGACTTCGAGAGGGATTGAGGAGCCGTGCGCAATCAGGCTCCGTGATGAGGGAGCGGCCTGAACGGCCGAGGAGGGTTGGTCGATGACTGCTGAACCCATGCCAATGCCCGGCGTCGGCGACATGCCGACGCACGAGGGCGACCTGAAGATCGAGAGCCACGGCTTCGAGCCGATCCCCGAATCGGCGCGCTATGGTTCGCTGAGTCGCGTCTTCACCGTTTGGTTTACGCCGAACCTCGTGCCGGCGGCGTTCTTCATCGGGACGCTGGTGACGCTCGACTTCCTCAAGCTCGGGCTCGTCACCTCGATCCTCGCGGTGATCGTCGGGAATCTGGTCGGCTCGTACTTCGTCGGGCTGCTCAGCACCATGGGCCCGAAGCTCGGGCTCGCCCAGATGGCAGCCGCACGCCTGCCGTTCGGCAAGTCGATCATCCTGCCGGGCCTGTTGAACTGGCTGAGCTGCATCGGCTGGGACGCGGTCAACAACGTGTTCGGCGCCGTCGCGCTGACGCTCCTGATCCCGGCGGTGCCATTCTGGCTCGCGTTGATCGTGATCGTCGGCGCCCAGGGCGCCCTCGGCATCGTCGGCTACGAGGCGATCCACACCTTCGAGAAGTGGATGGCGCTCGTCCTGGGCGCGATGTTCGTCGTCCTCTCGATCTCGATCTTCGGACAGGCGGATACGAGCCTCGCGGACGGCTTCACCGGCGCCGACCAGATCGGTGCGTTCATCGCCTATGTCGCGATCGTCGCCAGCTTCGTGCTCGCGTGGAGCCTCTACGCCTCGGACTACTCGCGCTACCTGCCCGCCCAGACGGATTCGCGCAAGGTGTTCTGGTACACGCTGGGTGGCATGGCCGTCGCGTCAATCTGGCTCGAGATCCTCGGCGTGCTCGTCGCGACAAAGGCGACCGGCGGGGAGTCGAGCGACACCATCTACGCCGTGCTCGGCGGCAACGGCGCGATCATCGCGAGCCTCGCAATGGTGGCGATCTTCCTCGGGACGATCGCGGTGAACGCGCTCAATGACTACACCGGCTCGCTGTCGCTGCAGGCCGCGGGACTCCGGGTTCGCCGGGTCTACTCGGCGGCGGTCGTCGCCGTCCTCGGTTTCCTGGCCACGCTGTACCTCCAGTACAACGGCGATTTCGCCGGGAGCTTCATCAGCTTCCTGCTCTTCATCAGCTACTGGATCACGCCGTTCGTCGGGGTCGTGCTGGCCGACTGGTGGCTCCGCGGACGGAACGCCGACCCGCGATCGATCGTCGATTTCGCCCGCCTCCCCACCGGAACCGTCGGTCTGGTCGCCCTGGTGCTCGGCTTCGTGATCGGCATCCCATTCCAGAACTCGGCGCTTGGCTACGACTGGGGTGGGCCGTTCAACTACGTCACGGCGACCTACCTGCACGGCGCCGACCTTGCGTACTACGTCGGTGGCGGTGCGGCCTTCCTCATCTATTGGTTCGGCGCTCGCAGAACGGTCGCGCGCGCCTGAGTCAGTGCCGTGAGCATGGCCTCCGTCTCCGACGGTCGGCTGTGCCCCAGGGCAGGACGTACGTGAAGTGGAACGAGGCCGCCGAATGATCGGCGGCCTCGTTCCCAAGACGAACATCCGGTTGTCGGCTGGCACCCGGAACGATGGTTTGGAGCGTGAAGAAGCCTCCGAGCTCGCGGAGCGAGGCCGGGAGGCGTTCCTCGACTGACGCGTGGTCAGGAAGGCCGGGTCGTCGGCGCCGGCGTGGCCGGTCCGCCCGGCAGCAGGTGCATAGTCGAGATGTAGCCCTCGAGAAGTCGAGTGGCACCGCCGTATGGGGCGACACTCGGTTCGTCCTCGGGCCGCCAGCACGCGACGATGTACATCCGACTGCCGACCAGGATGAAGGCTTGGGTGTCCTCCGCGAACCTCGCGAGCACGCCGGCGTGGCCGTCGACGGTCACTGGCGTGACTCGCGGTCCACCCGGCCCGAGCCGGTCGCAGTCGGATGCGCTGGGCACAGAGATGGACGGGCAGTAGACGTCGACCATCCACGTCTGGGCGCTCGTGCCCGGAGCGACCACCACGGACCAGGCGCTCACGAGGACCGTCTGACCCGGAGCGATGAAGCCCTCGGCCGAAGTCCCCATCGCATCAGGCTCTCCCGACGGCGCCGCAGCCGGGAGCGTCCACGAATGGTCGGCGGGACGCTCCGTCCAGTCCGTCGGATGGCCGATGCTGAAGCCGTAGCGGCTGGAGGTGTAGGTCGTCCACTTGGTGATGTCGAGCCGGTCGGCGACTGCCTGCGCGGCGGTCGTCGGTGACGGCGTCGCCGTCGGGAGGACGGCGGGCGACGGCGTCGGCTCTCCGCCGACTCCGGGGGCCGGGCCCCGAAACACGATCAAGGCTCCGATCCCCACGACCGCGACGATCGCGATCGCGGCGCCGAGCCGCATCGAGGTTGTCATCTGGTAGAACCTCCGCGGGATCCGGAGATCCCGCTCTTGTGGGGTCGTCTTGACGGCCAGAAGGACGGCATCGATCGCAGATGGCGGGGTCCGGTCGGATCCGGACTCGAGCCAGTCGTTGATGGCGTTGTCGAACAATCGGTCGCTCATGCCAGCCGTTCCTCTGCCTTTTGTCCCTGCTGCCGACTCGCCTCGAAGGCGGTTCGCAGCGCCCTTGTCGCGTAGTGCAATCGCGAACGGGCGGTGCCGTCCGGGATGCCGAGCGTCTCGGCCACCGCCACGAGGGGCAGGCCCACGTGGTGATGCAGGACGAACACAGCCCGCTGGTCGAGCGGGATCGAGCGGAACGCCCGCTCCAGCTCGTCGCGATCGTCGATTGATCGGAAGTCGTCCGTCGTGTCCGCCCGCTCGAGCGGGAGGGCGCGAACGGTCATCGCCCATTGCCGGTTCCGCGGCGCATCTGCGTAACAGGCATGGACGAGGATCCGAAACGCCCAGGCATCGAAGCGCTCGCTGTCCCGAAGGTGCGGGAGCTTCCGCCAGATGGTCACGAGGGCGGTCTGCAGGACGTCCTCGGCAAGGCCCGTGTCGCGCAGGATCCGTCGGGCGACGCCGTACAGGGTGTCGCTGATCTGATGCACCAGATCCGCGAATGCCTGCTGGTCGCCCGAGCGAGCCCGCTCGACGAGGTCTCGGTCCATCCAACCCCTGGGCTGGGGTCGCGACACGGCGGCCGCGATCTACCCATGATGAGGGCGGGCCCACGCCGGAACGTTCAGATGCAGATCAGCGCGCCGGGCATCATACGGAGGTGAACGGCGCCGACCTCCGACGACGGATCCATGCCGGCGAAGTGCTCTTCGGCGCGTGGGCAGGGCTCGGCTCGCCCGCGGCCGCGGAGCTGCTGGGCCGCTCCGGGCTGGGCTGGGTGGTCGTCGATCTCGAGCACGGCGCCGGGACCGAGGCGGAGCTGGTCGCGCAGCTCACCGCGATCGAGGTGACGGGGACGGCTGCGCTCGTCCGCCCGCAATCGGGCGAGCGGTTGCGCATCGGGCGCGCGCTCGACCTCGGCGCTGCCGGGGTCGTGGTCCCGCGCCTCGACACGGTCGAGCAGGTTCGAGAGACGGTCACGTTCCTGCGCTACCCGCCGGTCGGCATACGCGGGGTGGCGCTGCTCACGCGCGGCGGCCGCCTCGGATCGGTGAAGCACGCCGGCGTCGCGGCGCTCAACGACGACATCGTCGGCATCGTCCAGATCGAGTCGCCGAGCGCGCTCGAGGCGGCCGACGAGATCGCGGC
Organism: Chloroflexota bacterium; assembly: GCA_005889475.1. Classification (GTDB taxonomy): domain Bacteria; phylum Chloroflexota; class Limnocylindria; order Limnocylindrales; family CSP1-4; genus UBA5189. The sequence continues at coordinate 36,395 of VBGT01000001.1, forward strand.
CGTGGACGGCGTCGACGTCCTGTTCGTCGGGCCCGCCGACCTGTCGCATTCGCTGGGCGTCCCCGGCCAGTTCGACTCGAGCTCGTATCAGGACGCGCTCGGAAAGGTCGTCGCGGCGTGCCGGGCGCACGGCAAGGCGGCGGGCATCCTCCTCTACGACCCCGCCAGCTTCGCCCCGCATCTCGACCTGGGCTACACCTTCGTCGGTCTCGGCGCCGACAACTCATTCGTCCTCGACGGCGCTCGCGCGGCCCTCGCCGCCGCACGGGGGAAGTGATCGAGGGCCTCGATCTCGCCGCCGCCGAGGCGTGGATCCGAACCGTCGTCCGGCCGTCCGGCCCCATCATCCTGGAGCGGGAGCGCGCCTGGGCGACGATCGTCCGAGTCCCGCTCGCCGAGGACCAGGCCTGGTTCAAGGCCTGCGGGAGCGTCCAGGCGTTCGAGCCCAGGCTCACCGCGGAGCTCGCGGCGCGATGGCCCGACCGCGTCGTCCGCGTGCTCGCCCACGACCCGGACCGCGCCTGGCTGCTGACCGCGGATGCCGGGCAGCCCGTCTCGACCGCCGGCAACCCACCCGAGGTCTGGCTCCGTGCGCTCCCCGCATATGCCGAGCTGCAGGTGGGTGAGGTCGAGCACGTCGATGACCACCTCGCCGGTGGTGTGCAGGACCTGCGGATCGCGGTCCTGCCGGCGCGGTTCGACGACCTCGTCCGACGCAAGGACCTGCCCCTCGAGCCCGGCGAGATGGATCGCCTGCGATGGTTCAGGCCGCGTTTCACCGAGCTCTGCGACCGGCTCGCCGCCGAGCACCCGGTGCAGTCGATTCAGCATGACGACCTGCACATGCGCAGCCTGTTCGACGACGGCAAAGCCCTCCGGATCCTCGACTGGGGCGACGCGTCGATCGGCCATCCGTTCGCGTCGCTCGTGACCACCTTCCGGTTCCTCGAGGAGCTGAACGGCCTGTCCTCGACCGACCCATGGTTCGAGCGGCTACGCGACGCCTACCTCGAGCCCTGGGGAGGCGGCCTTGCCGGCATCTTCCAGCTCGCGACACGCGTCGGCATGGTGGCCCAGCTGTGCGCCTGGCTTCGACACCGGGATGCGATGCCCGTCGACGCGGCGCGCGCATTCGATCAGCAGTTCGCGATCGTCCTTCGCCGGGCGCTCGCACGAGTCGTGGAACCGGTCTTCTGATCGGAACGCACTACACTTTCGGCGTGACCGAACTGACCGAGCGCGCGGTGACGGAGCGCGTTCCCGGGCTCATCGACGAGAAGCTCAAGGTGATCAGCCGGCGCGATCCCGTGACCGTCCGGCCCGGGACGTCGCTGCAGACCTGCCTCGAGCTGATCCGCGAGACGGGCATGGCCGATTCGGTGTTCGTGACGGACGCGGGCGGGCGGCTCCTCGGCGTCCTCACCGAGCGCGACATCTTCGCTCGCCTGGTCGGGCCCGATGCGGATCTGAGCCAGCCGGTCGAGAAGCTGATGATCGACCACCCGAACACGCTCCACCTCGACCAGCCGGTCCGCCGCGCCGTCGAGCTGATGCAGACCGGCAAGTTCCGGAATGTTCCACTCGTCGATGACGGGGACCTCCTGGTCGGGGTCGTGCGCCCGGTCGACATCCTCAAGTACCTGGCCGAGGCGTTCCCCGAGGAGCTGCTGAACCTGCCGCCGCGGCCCCACCAGCGGATGGTCGCCACGGAGGGCGCGTGACGACCGAGGCGCCGCCAAAGCACATCCCACCCAGCGAGAAGCAGCTCGAGCGGGTCACGATCCGGTTCGCCGGCGACTCCGGCGATGGCATGCAGCTCACGGGCTCGCAGTTCACTCGAACGGCCGCCGCCTTCGGCAACGACATCAG
>VBGT01000001.1:38319-47125 GCA_005889475.1 Chloroflexota bacterium
TCGAGCACCGAGATCCACACGCCGGGGGACGCGCCCGACGTGCTCGTGGCGATGAACCCGGCGGCGCTGAAGGCCAACCTCGGCGAGCTGCCAGCCGGCGGCGCGCTGATCGTGAACGAGGACGCGTTCACCGCCCAGAACCTCCAGAAGGTGGGCTACGCCGCGAACCCGCTGACTGATGGCTCCCTCAAGCAGTGGAACGTTTTCAACGTCCCGATCTCCACCCTCAACGGTCGCGCGCTCGAGGGCCTCGGCCTGACCAACAAGCAGGTCGACCTGACCAAGAACTTCTTCGCGCTGGGCCTGATGTTCTGGCTCTACGAGCGCGACATGGCCGGGACGACCGCCTGGATCGACGACAAGTTCTCGAAGCGGCCGGAGATCGCCGAGGCGAACAAGCGGGCGCTCAAGGCCGGCTACAACTTCGGCGAGACGACCGAGATCTTCCACGAGCGCTACATCGTCCCGCCGGCGAAGCTCGCGGCCGGCCACTACCGGAACATCACCGGCAACGAGGCCACTGCGCTCGGCTTCGTGGCCGCCTCGAAGCTCGCCGGCCGCGACCTGTTCTACGGCTCGTACCCGATCACGCCCGCCTCGGACATCCTGCACCAGCTCGCCGGCTACAAGAACTTCGGGGTCAAGACATTCCAGGCCGAGGACGAGATCGCGGCCATCGGCGCGGCGATCGGGGCGAGCTACGGTGGCGCGATGGGCATGACCGCCTCCTCCGGCCCCGGCATCGCGCTCAAGCAAGAGGCCCTCGGGCTGGCGGTCATGGTCGAGCTGCCGCTCGTCGTCGTCGACGTCCAGCGCTCGGGTCCGTCGACGGGCATGCCCACCAAGACCGAGCAGGCCGACCTGCTGCAGGTGCTGTACGGCCGCAACTCGGATTCGCCGGTCGCCGTCGTCGCCCCGGCCACGCCCAGTGAGTGTTTCCTGTACGCGATCGAGGCGTGGCGGCTCGCGCTCAAGTACATGACCCCGGTCGTCTACATGTCCGACGCATTCCTCGCGACCGGCGCCGAGCCGTGGCGCATCCCGAGCCTGGACGACCTGCCCTCGATCGCGGTCGAGAACCGCACCGAGAGAGAGGGCTTCTACCCGTACCTCCGCGACGAGACGACGCTCGCGCGACCGTGGGCCGTCCCGGGCACGCCCGGCCTCGAGCACCGCATCGGCGGCCTCGAGAAGGCCGACATCCTGGGCAACGTTAGCTACGACCCGGAGAACCATCACCGGATGCAGCTGCTCCGCCAGGCCAAGATCGCGGGCATCGCCGGGGACATCCCGCCGCTCGAGGTCCATGGGCCGGCCGAGGGCGACCTGCTCGTGCTCGGCTGGGGCTCGACGTATGGCGCGATCCGCAGCGCGGTGGAGCGCCTCCAGTCGAAGGGCGCTTCGATCGCCCATGCCCAGCTGCGCTACCTCAACCCGCTGCCCGCGAACACCGGTGAGGTCGTGTCGAGCTACAAGCGCGTGCTGATCCCGGAGGTCAACCTCGGCCAGCTGTCGATGCTGATCAGGGCCCGCTTCCTGATCGACGCGATCGGCTACAACCGCGTTCGCGGCAAGCCGTTCCGCATCGCGGAGCTCGAGGCGGAGGCCGAGCGCATCCTCCAGACGATCGGGGCGACGGTTCGATGACGGACGACAAGATGGAGAACGGCAACGGCGCAAGGTCGGCCAACGGCGCGGCAGCCGGCGCGGGCGCGACGGTCGAGCTGCCCGTGCTGACCCGGAAGGACTTCGTGTCCGACCAGGAGGTCCGCTGGTGCCCGGGCTGCGGCGACTACTCGATCCTCGCCCAAACCCAGAAGGTGATGCCCGACTTCGGCTACCCGAAGGAGAACATCGTCTTCATCTCGGGCATCGGCTGCTCGGGTCGCCTGCCGTATTACATGAACACCTATGGCTTCCACACGATCCACGGCCGGGCACCGGCGATCGCCACCGGGCTCAAGGCCGCGCGCCCCGACCTCATGGTCTGGGTGATCACCGGCGACGGCGACGCGCTGTCGATCGGTGGCAACCACCTGATCCACTCGCTGCGGCGCAACGTCGACGTCCGGATCGTGATGTTCAACAACCGGATCTACGGTCTCACGAAGGGCCAGGCGAGCCCCACCTCCGAGCTCGGCAAGGTCACCAAGTCCTCGCCATACGGGACGATCGACTTCCCGGTCAGCCCGCTGGCCATCGCCCTGGCAGCCGAGGCGAGCTTCATCGCGCGCTCAGTCGACACCCACACCGAGCACCTGCAGAAGACACTCGAGGCCGCCGGCAAACACCGCGGGTCGACCTTCGTCGAGGTCCTCCAGAACTGCAACATCTTCAACGATGGGGCGTTCCGCGACTTCACCGACCGTGAGGTTCGGGAGGACCGGATGCTCATCCTCGAGAACGGCCAGCCGATGATCTTCGGCAAGGATCGGGACAAGGGCATCCGGCTGAACAAGCACCTGCCAGAGGTGGTGACGATCGGCGAGAACGGCGTGAGCGAGGCCGACCTGCTGGTCCACGACGAGACCGATCCCCTGATCGCGTGGATGCTCGCCCACCTGTGGTGGCCCGACTTCCCGGTCCCGGTCGGCATCGTCCGCAACCTCACCCGCCCGACGCACGACCAGATGCTCAGCGACCAGATCGCACAGGCGACCTCGACGCGCGGCGCGGGCGATCTCAAGCGCCTGCTCAACGCCGGCGAAACGTGGACGGTCGAGTGACGGCGTGATCTGCCCCGTCTGCCGCTTCGGCAACTTCCCTGGTGACGACACGTGCGCGAACTGCGGAGCGGACCTGTGGAACAGCGACACGCCCCAACCCGCAACGTCGTTCCGCGGCCGCCTGCTGGGGATGCACCTCGACGAGCTCGGCGCGCCGGCGCCGGAGCTGATCGACGCGGGCGCGGGCGTCGATGACGCGATCGCGCACATGCAGGCCGAGGGCATCGACTGCCTGCTCGTGACCGACGGCGGAGCCCTCGTGGGCATCTTCACCGACCGCGACGCGATCCTGAAGATCGCCGGGCGACCGTCAGCGAGCCTCACGATCGGCGACGTCATGACGCCCGACCCGGTGATCCTGCGTAGCGGCGATCCCGTGGCGGTCGCGATCAACAAGATGGCCGTCGGCGGGCTCCACCACGTGCCGATCGTCGATCGGGGCGAAGCGACCGGTGTCGTCTCGGCTCGTGACGTGTTCCGGCATCTCGCCGCCGGCCTTGGCTGACGCGACAAAAGCCGCCGGGACCGGGGTCGCTTCGGCCACCGGCGCTCGCACCGTCGCGATCCTCGCCGACGACCTGATCTGGGCGACCCGCCTCGCTGACGCGATTCGGGCCGTCGGTGCCACGCCGCGGATCGTCCGCCGCCTCGCCGACCTCGAGACGCTGGTGGGTAGAGCCTCGGGCGCGGGCGGCGCTTCCGACGTGATCGTCGACCTGACCGCCCGGGCGTACGACGGGGTGGCCGCGGTCCGGCTCGCGAGCGGCACGGGAGCGAGGGTCGTCGCTGTCGGGCAGCACGATGACAAGGACCTTCGTGGGGCGGCCACGGAGGCGGGCGCGAGCCACGTCTTCACGTATCGCGCATTGTTCGAGGACGGGCCACGACTGCTCGCGCGATGGTTGGACGAATGACGCTCCAGGCGCCCGCCTCGGTGGCGAGCGACCGCACCTTCTCGGACCGCCTCGCGGCCGCGCGCGACGGCCTCGCAGCGAGGGACGCCGACGCGCTGCTCCTTGGGATCGGCTCCGACCTGCGCTACCTGACGGGCTACGCAGCCCATCCGACGGAGCGGCTGACGCTGCTCGTCCTGCCGAGCCATGGCACCCCGGCGCTGATCGCGCCGCGGCTCGAGGCGCTGGCCGCCGCCGCGAGCCCTGCCGGCGTCGCCGGGGACGTCGAGGTCGTGGCGTGGGACGAGACGGACGACCCAGCCACCGTCGTCGCCCAGCGCCTGAGGACGGCACTGGGTGAAGCGCCGGCGGGCCGGCTGCTGGTCGACCGTGGCCTGTGGGGGATGCATGTGCTCGCACTGCAGCGCGAGCTGCCGGGCTCCGCCTTCGGTCTCGCGACCGAGGTGACTCGCGAGCTGCGCATCGTCAAGGGGGCCGACGAGATCGAGCGGTTGCGAGCCGCGGCGCACGCCGCCGACCGTGTGATCGACCAGGTCACCCATGGCCCCCTGGTCGGCCGGACCGAAGCCGACGTCAGCCGCGAGATCGGCGAGCGGCTCGTTGCCGAGGGCCACCAGGTCGCGGCGTTCGCCATCGTGGCCTCGGGCCCGAACTCGGCCTCGCCGCACCACGCGGCGAGTCGCCGGGTGATCCAGCCCGGCGAGCCGATCGTCCTCGACATCGGCGGGACGCTCGATGGGTACTGCTCGGACATCACCCGGACCGTGTGGGTCACCGGCGGCATCGCAGCGAACGCGCCCTCCGACGAGTTCCTGACGGTGTATGAGCTCGTGCGCGCGGCCAATGCGGCCGCCACTGCCGCGGTCCGTCCCGACGCAGCCTGCGAAGGGCTGGACGAGCTCGCCCGCCGGATCATTCGCGATGGTGGCTACGGCGATGCGTTCATCCACCGGCTCGGCCACGGGATCGGGCTCGACGGTCACGAGGATCCCTATCTGGTGGCCGACAGCGCCGAGGCGCTCGGGCCCGGGATGGCGTTCAGCATCGAGCCGGGCATCTACCTCGATGGGCGGTTCGGAGTCCGGATCGAGGACATCGTCGTCTGCGGCGCAGGCGGACCGGACGTCCTGAACGAGGCGCCGCGCGAGCTATTGGTGGTCGACGGCTAGTCGCTCACGGCGCGGGGTATGATCCCCGGCACGGGCACCTGCCCACGTCAACCAGGCCCGGACATGAGCACGACCTTCCTGCGGCGCACCTGCGCCGCCACACCCGGCCGATGAGCCGACGCTGCCATCACGGCTCGCCACGACACGCCCGACCCATCGGGCGTGAACGGCGACGTCCCGCGATCTCCGAACGGGCGACGACCATCGAGCGACCGACCCCGATCGAGCGAGTGGCACCGCCCGACTCGCCGACCATGCCGGCACCGGCGACACCCGACCGCCCGGTCGACACGAACGTGCCGGTAGTGATCGAGCCCGATCCGCCACGGGCAGAGGCGCTTGCCCAGGAACCCGCGCAAATGACGGCAGCGAGCGCCGAGGTGCGGCCGAGGCCGATCTCGCCCGCCGTGCCGCGCCATCGCCTGGCGGCGCGGTCGATCGTCGCCGTGGCCCCGATCCAGGCAGGCGACGAGGGCTCGATCGAGCGGACCGCCACGGCGCCGCAGCTCCGTCGGTTCATCAAGAGTCGCGCCTACGTGCCGATGCACGAGCTCCGCCGCCGGTTCGCGATCAACGGCGCCGACGACGAGGTGACTGTCGTCGACATCGATCGCCAGCGGGTGTTCGTCGGCCTGCCGGAGCGTGAGGGCCGGCTGCTCGGCGATCTCCTCCGTGGCGGCGACATCGGCTACGAGCTGTCGCTCGACCCGATCAGCCCGATCGTCGTCGGCGTCTACCCGATGCGCCCGGTGACCCGCGCCTGACCAAAGCCGGTGCCAACACGCACCGCAAGGTCGACGTAATGCAACGCGCCATTCCTTAACAAGGGTGTAATCTTCGCGACCTTGGGGGAGTAGGCCATTTGGCGGACAGCCATGGCCGTTCGTCCTACGGCCGGACATCGCGTCGAGCCCTTCAGGAGGAAGATAATCGGTGATTGATTCCCGCATCCGAAGTCGGCGATCTGGAGCGATCCTCGCCGCAACACTCATCGTGATCGCCGCGGTACCCGGCTTGGTCACTGCCGCGAACAGCCGAACCCTCTTCATCGGCGCGCCCGATCTGCTCGTTGACGCCGATCACGATGGAATCCCTGACAACCCCGGGATCCTGACGCCGACGCCGGTCTCCACGCCGGTTGGGTCGAACCTCCACTCGACCTACTTCGAGGTCGAGATCCTCAGCACGGACAACCAGAACCTCGCGCACACCGTGCTGACGGTGACGGTACCGATGCCAACGGGCATCACGGTGCACGCCCCATACGATCCTGGTCCGAGCACCACCGATGCCGCCGCCTGCTCTCCGAGTGACGTCACTATCGACGGCGTCATCAACAGGGTCATCACCTGCAACTACGGAAGCCTCTCTGCGCGCGGCGAGCGGACGATCGCGCTCGTCGTGGACGTCGCCTCGACGTTCAACGCGGCGAATCAGGCCATCAAGTTCGTCTCGGCGAAAGTCGAGACCAACAATGAGACAGGACCGAACCAACAGATCTTCACTGCAGACTCAGGCTCGTTCCAGGTGCAGGCATTCAACGCCAACCACCTCGCCTCTTGGGTGCCGCCGGGACAGATCAAGGAATTCTCGACATCAGCGCTCGGCGGCGACGGTGGCAAGCTGAGCACGAAGGTCAATTTCACGAGCGGCGCCAACGAAACAGTGGCGATCAACGAGGACGCCAGCGACAGCTCGCACTACCCGTGTCCGACTGGCTTCGCGTGCCAGACTGACCCACTTACCGGGCAATCGACCTACTCCGAGGTCAAGGTGGGGAACGGCCTCTTCCCTGACTTCCCGTACTTCACGTGGACGCTGACCCTGCTGGTTCCCAAGACCTACACCGTGAGTCAGGGCTTCGTGCTCCATTACCTGAGCCCGTCGGATACGGCACCAGAATTCTTGTACTTCAAGAACAAGTCGTCTTACTGCGGGTCCAACATCCAGGCGAAGATTGAGGCGGCGCATTGGTGCATTCTGGGGACGCCGACGCTCGCCAAGCCGGTGAACGACCTCTCGAAGCTGACGATCATCGTGATCCTGGACCACCAGGGCGGGATGAAAGCCTAGGCTGTCGTTAGCGCCTCGACCGCCGCGAGCTCTGCCTCGGCGGAGGCTCGGCGGACGACATCCCCCTTCTCGGCATAGAGAGCAAGGGCCTCACGAAGGTGGGGCTCTTGCTCGTTTTTTCGCCCGGCAAGTCGGAGGATCTCTGCGAGATCCATCAGCGTGTCGGCCCGAAGCTCGATGTCGACGCTGTCGTGAAGGAGCTCGAGCGCCTCTCGAGCCAGGAGGACGCCTTCCTCGCCTCGCCCGGATTGGGCGAGGTGCTTCGCCTCAACGGTTCGCCATAGCACCTGGCTGTAGACGTCGTCGACGTCGGCAAGCTCGCGCGCGATGCCCGAATAGCGAACGGCCTCGTCGTACCGATCCTCTCGCCACAGCACCTGAGCGAGCAGCGCCGCGATCGTCGAGCGCGTGTACGCCTCCGCCATGGCCTCGAGGACGTCGTAGTCGGCGCGGAGCTCTGCCTCGGCTGCAGCGAGATCGCCGGCCAACAGGGCAACGCGAGACGTGTGGTCGGAGAGGGCTGCCGCGAGGTTGCTCGGGCCCAGGCCATCAACGAGCTCGCGGCTGCGGGCCGAGAGGACCTGCGCCTCGTCGATTCGACCATCCATCGCGCTCAGCTGCGCAAGGACCGCGACGACTGTCGCCTCTGCCGTCCGGTTGCCCTGAACGAGATCCAGATACTCCTCGCACCGCTGGATCGCGTCCTGGACGCGCGTCGTGCCGTGGAGGGCAGAGTAGACGTCGTCGAGCACGCCCCGAGCGACGAACCGCGCGTCACCAGCCTCAGTCGCAAAGCGGACAGCGAGCTGACCGGCCGTCGCCGCGCGGTCATATCTGCCGGCGGTCCCCTCGATGACGCTCAGCCAATGCCAAGCACGCGCGAGTCCGGCGGCATCGCTCGCCTTCTCGAGCGTTTCGATGAGCCGCCGAATGTCTGCGCTCGCCGACTCGACCTCGCCCGCACTGCCCGACAAACGAAGTCGGAGCAAATAACCGACGAGGGCAGTTCGAGCGCCGATGCGGGCATCACCCGTGGCGTCTGCAGCCGAAGTCGCTTCGCCCAGGACGGCCTTCGCCTCGTCGAAGAGGCCCTGTTCGATCGTCGCCTCGGCAAGCTCGGGAAGCAGCTCGAGCCGCTCATGCGACTCGAGGGGGAGCACCGCTGCCGACCGCCGGAGCAGGCTCGCTGCCGCCGCGGCGTCACCTCGGACAAAGGCGCGTCGGCCTGCACCACTCAGCTTCTCGGCAGCACGATCGCCGACGCTTCGTGCGTGTTCGTCGATGACGCCGAGATCCGTGCGGTACTGGTACGCCTGCTCGAGGTGATAGCCGTTGATCTCTTCGAACTCGAGCTCGCGCCCACGCTCCTTGTTGACACGCTCGGCCCAGGTCACGAACCGCTCGTGAAGCATGGCCCGGGTGCGCTTCAGCAGGCTCCCGTATGCCGTGTCGCGGATGATCTGGTGGCCGAATCGGTAGAGCACCTCCGCGTCCGGGAGCTGGCGGACGAACTGCTTCGAGACGAGGACATCGAGGTCCTGCCCGAGCGTGGGCATGACGGTTTCGTCGACGAGCTCCGAGATCGCGTCGAGGGCAAACGTGAGGCCGATGACCGAGGCTGGGTCGACGACCGCGCGCTCCTCGGCCTGAAGCGCATCGAGCCGGGCGGCGACGAGGGCGTGGACGGTCGGGGGGATCTGCAGCTGGTCCGAGCCCTGTCGAGCGACCCAGCCTTCAGGCCCGCGCTCGATCGCCTTGGTCTCGACGAGCATCGACACGATCTGTTCGACGTAGAGCGGGTTACCCTCGGCGACCGCCGCGATTCGTGATCGCACGCTCGGCTCGAGGGAACCAAGGAGCTCCTCCACGATCCGCCCGGCGTCCGACTCGCTCAGGGGCTCGAGGTTGACCAGCATCGTCTCGT
>VBGT01000002.1 GCA_005889475.1 Chloroflexota bacterium
GACCAACCTGGCGCTGCGGCTGGCCAAACCGCTGCGGATGGCGCCGCCGGCGATCGCGGCGGCCCTGGCGGAGGCGATCGCGGCCGAGGCGAACGACGACCAGGGCTCGCCCATCGCGTCGGCCAAGGCCGCGGCCCCCGGGTTCGTCAACCTGCGCTTCGCCGACGCCGCCCTCGAGGCCGTGATCGACGGCATCCGCCTGGCGCCCGCTGCCTGGGGCCGGGTCGCCGACAGTGCGAGCGCGGGCCGCCACGTGAACGTCGAGTTCGTGTCGGCCAACCCGACCGGCCCGCTGACCGTGGGCAATGCCCGCGGCGCCTTCGTCGGCGACCTGCTGGCCCGGGTGCTCGAGGCCGGCGGGCAGCGGGTCACGCGGGAGTACTACTTCAACGACACCGGCGCGCAGGTGAAGAACCTGGGCGCGTCGATCCTCGCCATCCGCGAGGGCCGTGCGATCCCCGAGGACGGCTACCACGGCGAGTACGTGGTGGATCTCGCTACCGAGCTGCCCGACGAGCTGTCAGCGCCGAGAGCGGACGGGGACGATCCCGAGGGCGAACGATTCTGGGCGGCCGGTCGCTGGGCGTCGGACCGGATCCGCCGCGGCATCGAGGCCTCGCTCGAGGCGCTCGGCGTCCACTTCGACGCGTGGACCACCGAGGGTTCGCTCGTGGAAGGCGGCTGGGTCGACCAGGCGGTCGCCCGGCTGCGCGAAGGCGATCACCTGTACGAGCAGGACGGCGCGACATGGTTCCGCTCGACCACCTTCGGCGACGACAAGGATCGTGTCGTCATTCGCTCGAACGGCTCGCTCACATACTTCGCGTTCGACATCGGCTACCTCGTCGAGAAGTTCAGCCGCAACTTCGACCACCTCATCTACATCTGGGGCGCGGACCACCACGGGACGGTTGCCCGGGTCCGCAACGCCGCCGAGGCGATGGGCTACGACAAGGCCGCAGTCGAGATGATCCTCACCGGCTGGGTCCACTTCGTGAGCGGCGGCCAGGAGCTCTCGATGTCCAAGCGCGCCGGGACGTTCATCGCGCTCGACGACCTGCTCGCCGAGCTTGGCGCCGACGCGGCGCGTTGGTACTTCGCCAGCCGCGGCGCGAACGTGAACATGGACGTCGACATCGAGCTCGCGAAGCGGCAGTCGAGCGAGAACCCGGTCTATTACGTGCAGTACGCGCACGCACGAATCGCCTCGATCCTGCGCAAGGCGACCGACGCGGGGATGACCGCCGCACCATCGGTCGCGGGTCTGCTCGCGGGAGCGCCCGAGGGCATGCTGGCGAGAGTCGTTGCGCGCTTCCCGGAGGTGGTCGAGGACGCGGCCGCGGCGCAGGAGACGCAGGGCATCACGGCGTATGCCACCGAGCTCGCGACGGCGTTCCATGCCTTCTATCGCGACGCGCGGGTCATCGACGCCGACGAGCCGGAGCGCTCCGCGAAGCGCCTGGCGCTCGCGGATGCGACGCGAATCTCGCTCGCGAACGCACTTGCCCTGCTGGGGATCTCGGCGCCCGAGGCGATGTAGGCCGGACCCCGGCGCCGCGGAGGCGGCGCCGCGACAGCTTTGGCTTAACCGGCCAAGGCTCGCACCAGTCGATCGGCGCCGTCGCCGAGCGCGAAGACCACGGTCCGCGAACTCGGCGCGTGCGTCAACTTGTGACTCGAGCCGAGGCTGCGGAGTGCCGTGGTCGCCGCCGTGGCGAACTCTGCCGCGTCACCGGCCGTGTCCCACTCGGTCCGCATCCCGATCGTCAGGCCGCCCGCTGGGCCGCGCAGGAGCACCAGGCGGTCACCGCCCCAGCCCGCGGACGCGGCGCTCGCATCGACGGCGAGAACGCCGGTCCCGGTCAGCCAGACCCGCAGGATCAGCTCACCGAGCGTGTCCTGCCCGATCTCCTTCCAGCCGGAGCCCATCGCCTTCGCGAGCCCCTGCGGGAGGCGGACGCCGATCGGCACCTCACGGGCCGCGAACCTGTCCGGGTGCAGGATCTGCTCGGTGGACGTTGGCGGGTTCGCGAACGCCGCGTTCACCGCGTCGTAGCCGCCCGACGCGATCAGCCGATCGACGAAGTTGAGCCCGTCCGAGTAGGGGAACAGCGAGGTCTCCCGCAGGTACGCCGGCGCCTTCCGGAGCGCGTCGATCGCGGCCGGGTCCAGCGAGGCGGCAAGGAGCTCACCCAGCTGCTTGGGGGTGAGATTCGCCGCGGTCCACGTCGTCTGTACCGAGACCGCATCGCCTTCGACGAGCGCCAGCTGGGCAAGCGCCCGATCGCTCTCGTTGGGCGCGTCGAGGCCGAGCTTGCCGAGGTCGAAGTTCTGGTCCTGCAGCTGGTGCGTGAACTCGTGGGCGTACGTGACCTCCTCCACCGGCCCGAGCCGGCCCGAGCGGCTCACCACGAACAGCTGGTTCTGGTCCGGCGAGTAATAGCCGGCGACCTGGCCGGCCTGCAGGTCGAGCGTGAGGTTGCGCAGCGATGACCCCGCCGGCAGCAGGCCGAGCGCGATCAGCGTCTCCTCGGAGAACTTGAGGTCGTCGGCCGCGTTCTCCTTGTCGAACTCGGCCTCGAGGTTCTTGCGCAGCTGCGTCTCGTCGATCGTCACCGGGTCGACATCGGCCATCGGCTTGAGGCCGCGGATGGCCTCGACGGCCGCGCGGATCTCGGCGTAGACCTCGGCCGCCGGCCGCGGCGTGCCGGTCGGGAGGACCGTGGTTGGTGCCGATGTCGGCGTCGGTGTGGCTGTGGGCGCCGGCGTGCCGCATGCCCCGAGCGCAAGGATCGCGACGACGGCGAGAGTGGCGAGAGCGTGGACGTTCGACCGGCGGCCGGCGGGTGGCATTGGCACGCGATCCTACCCACCCTGCGGCCAAGCGTCCCCGACCGGGTGGTCGCGTTGGGGTTTCTTAATCACATGCCGTCTTGGGTCTGAACCCCGCATCCGTAGTGTGAGCTTCGGACCGAACCCTTCGAGGTTCCATCCTCCCTCCCTCCGACCGGGGGCGCCGATTGGGCAGGCGCCTCCGGTCTTTCCTTTTCTCCCACCGGCCGGCGGCCGTCGTCGCGAGGCAATCGGCAGACCAGCGGCGTGTGCCAGAATCGGGGGGTGGAGGTCACCTGGTACGGGCAGACGTGCGTGCGGCTGCGCGGGCGAGACGCGGTCGTCGTTGCCGATGCCTTTCAGTCGGTCGTCGGCCCGACCGGGCGCGGGATCACCGCCGACATCGCGACCTACAGCCACCCGGATGACGCGCCACTGGCACGGGCCAAGGGGCGACGGACCCGGGACGGCAAGACCGTCCTCCCCTCGAGTCTCGAGACGACGTTCACGGTCGACGGTCCCGGCGAGTACGAGGTCAAGGACGTCCTGCTGACCGGCGTGCGCACCTACCGCGACGATGCGAAGGGCGCGGAGCGCGGTCGAGGGACGGCGTTCGTCGTCGAGCTCGACGGCCTGCACACCATCCACCTCGGCGACGTCGGCCACCTGCTGACCGAGGAGAAGCTCGGCGACATCGGGTCTGTCGACATCGCCTGCGTGCCGGTCGGCGGCGCGTTGAACGCGACGCGGGCGGCGGAGCTCGTCGCGCAGCTCGACCCGCGGATCGTGGTGGCCATGCCGGTCTGCGCCAACGACGCCGACTGCGCGGAGGCGCTGGCCAGGTTCTTCCACGAGATGGGCGGGGAGCCGACGCCCCAGCCCAAGCTCGCGGTCACCATCTCGACGCTGCCGCAGGAAACGACGACCGTCCTCCTGGAGTCTCGCGGCAAGACGTAGGCGGCCCAGTTGCAGATCGCGGCGCGGTACTAGATCGCGGCGCGCTCCACCACGACGCGACCCCGCTTGACCACCGTCCGCACGAGGTCGGCTGCCGGCCAGTACGGGATCTGGCGATGCGAGGGCACGCTCCAGATCGTGAGGTCCGCCTGCCGGCCGCTCTCGATCGAGCCCACGTCGTCGGCGATCCCCAGTGCGGCCGCCGCGTTGACGGTCACCGCCGCGAGCGCCTCGGTCGGGGTGAGCTTCAGCGCAAGGCAGGCCACGGTCATCACCAGCGGCAGGCTCGGCGTCGGCGAGGTGCCCGGGTTGAAATCGGTCGCGAGCGCGACCGGGATGTCGCGCTCGATGAAGGTCCGCGCCGGGGCGACCTCCTCGTGCATGAGGAACCAGGTGGTTGCCGGCAGGAGCACGGCGATGACGGGTCGGCCCGCGCCTGCCGCCGCGGCGAGGGCATCGATGCCCGCCGCCGATGGCATCGCCAGGTGGTCCGCGGACATCGCCCCAAGCTCGGCGGCGAGCTCCGCGCCGCCGCTCGGGGCCAGCTCGTCGGCGTGGAGCCGCGACCCGAGCCCGAGCCGGGCCGCCGCCTGGAGGATCCGCCTGGCCTGTGCCGGGCTGAACACGCCGCGCTCGCAGAAGACGTCGGCGAAGCGTGCCCGCCCCTGGGCGACCACGCCAGGCAGCTGCTCCTCGATGAGGTGGCGGACGTACGCCTCGGTGCCGTCCGGCCGCGCCCGGAACTCCGGCGCGACGGCATGCGCGCCGAGCCACGTCGGCAGGACCTCGACGGGGCCCTCCTTGCCCAGCCGGTGCGCGACCTCGAGGAGGCGCAGCTCGGTCGGCAGGTCGAGGCCGTAGCCCGACTTCGCCTCGATCGTCGTCGTGCCGTGCGACAGCATCTCGCCGAGCCAGCGCCGGCCATGCTCGGTCAGCTCGTCCTCGGTTGCGGCGCGCGTCGCCGTGACCGTCGACAGGATGCCGCCGCCGGCCTGCAGGATCTCGAGATAGTCGGCGCCACGCTGGCGGAGCACCAGCTCGGCCTCGCGCGACCCGGCGAACAGCAGGTGCGTGTGCGGGTCGATGAGCCCGGGCGTCACGGTGCCGCCCGCCGCGTCGAGCCGCGCGAAGCGGGCGAGCGTGTAGCCGCTCCCCTCCAGCGCCTGGAGGAGCTCGACGCGCGGCCCAGCGGCGAGGATCCGGCCCTCCCAGCAGGCGACCGCGGGGGCGGCCTCGTGCTGCGGATCGCCGCCCGGCGCCGCGATGGCCGATGCGTCGTCCATGCGCGCGCCGACGCGCAGCCCGCCGGCCATCGTGGCGACCTCGCCCGCGTGCTCGATCAGCAGCCCGGGCAGGCCGTCAGACGCGCGGCCGCCCTGGATCAGGCGGAGGGCCATCGGGTCGTCAGCCGGCGGCCGCGCTGGCGAGGGCGAGGCGCTGCTCGAGGACCATCAGCGGGTCGGCGTCGCGGAGGCGGAGGTAGGCCGCGGCCGCGGCGAATCTCGCTTCCGGGTGGGCCTGGCGCGGCACGCCGGCGTGGTCCGCCACGCCATCGAACGCCGCCTGCGGCGCGAGCCCGATCAACTCCGACTCGCGGATCCCCACGCCTTCCTCGGCGGCGAGTCGCGCCACTTCGTCGTACACCCGCCACATCGGCGTCGTCTCGAAGTCGAGCAGGTTCATCGACACCTGGGCCGCGTCGAGCTCCTCGATCCTGAAGCCGTTGCCCTGCACCGCCGGCAGCCCGCCGCCGGACTCGCGAACGCGGCGCGCGATCCGCTTCGCGACATCGACGTCACCGGTGTCGAGGTTGATGTTCCAGGCGATCAGGAACGGCCTCGCCCCAACCGCAACCGCCCCGGCGCGCGGATGCGTCCGATGCGGCCCGAAGTCGGGCGTCCGTGCGAGATCGATGCCCGCCCGCCCGATCTCGTCCCGGATCGCCTCGTAGCCCCCGCGTCGCACGTCCGCCAGGCGCACCCGATCCGGCCGCGTCGCCGCGCGCGCATATAGGTAGACAGGGAGCTGGAACCGCTCGGCGACGTGCAGTCCGAACGCCCGCGCCAGCACCACGCACGCGTCGAGCGTGGTGGTCCCGAGCGGCACGAACGGGATGACGTCGACCGCCCCGATGCGCGGGTGCTCGCCGGTGTGTTGCTCCATGTCGATGGCGTCGATCGCGACCTCGATCGTCGCCTCGAGCGCCCGCTCCACCGCCGGCGCCTCGCCGGCCATCGTCAGGACCGACCGGTTGTGCGAGGCGTCGCTGGTCCGATCGAGCAGGTACGCGCCCCCGGTCGCTTCGACCGCCCTGGCGAGCCGATCGACGACGTCCGGGCGGCGCCCCTCCGAGTAGTTCGGCACCGACTCGATCAGCATCTGGGCACTTCGAGCATTCGCTCAGCCCTCGTCGAGCATCGGGATGCGGACGCCGCGCTCGCGCGCGACCTCGATCGCGTGCTCGTAGCCCGCGTCAGCGTGGCGCAGGACGCCCATCGCCGGGTCGCTCGTGAGCACGCGCTCCAGCTTCTGCGCGGCCAGGTCCGTTCCGTCCGCCACGACGACCATGCCCGCGTGCTGGGAATAGCCGATGCCCACCCCACCGCCGTGGTGGATCGAGACCCACGTCGCGCCGGCGGCGGTGTTCACGAGGGCGTTGAGCAACGGCCAGTCGGCCACCGCGTCGCTCCCGTCGCGCATCGCCTCGGTCTCCCGGTTCGGGGAGGCGACGGAGCCGGAGTCGAGGTGATCCCGTCCGATCACGATCGGCGCCGACACCTCGCCGGTTCGGACCAGCTCGTTGAAGGCCAGGCCGGCCCTCGCCCGCTCGCCAAAGCCCAGCCAGCAGATCCGCGCCGGCAGGCCCTGGAACGGGACCCGCTCCTCGGCCAGCCTGATCCAGCGTGCAAGCGAAGCGTCGCCGGGGAAAAGCTCGAGGACGGCCCGATCGGTCCGCAGGATGTCGGCGGGATCGCCGGACAGGGCCGCCCAGCGGAACGGCCCCCGGCCCTCCTCGAACTGCGGCCGTATGAAGGCCGGCACGAAACCCGGGTAGTCGAACGCCTTCTCGACGCCGGCGTCCCGCGCCTGCGCGCGCAGGTTGTTGCCGTAGTCGAAGACCACCGCGCCGGCGCGCTGGAACGCGAGCATCGCCCTGACGTGGTCGGCCATCGAGGCGGTTGACCGGCGGACGTATTCGTCGGGCTGGTGCTCGCGCAGGAGCGCCGCGTCGTCGAGCGAGATCTCGGCGGGGACGTAGCCGACGAGCGAGTCGTGGGCCGAGGTCTGGTCGGTGACGACGTCGAACCGCTCGCCGGCCTTCGCCCAGGCGGGCTCGATCTCGGCCGCGTTGCCGACGAGGGCGATCGAGATCGCCTGGCCCTTGCTCGCCGCATCGCGGGCGATGGACAGGGCGGTTGCCGGGTCGTCCGCCACCCGGTCGACGTAGCCGATGTCGTGCCGGCGCGCCGCTCGGTCGGGATCGACCTCGATCGCCAGGCAGACGCCGTCGTTCATCGTCACGGCGAGGGGTTGGGCGCCGCCCATGCCGCCGAGGCCCGCGGTCAGGACGACCCGGCCGCGCAGCGTTCCGCCGAAGTGCTGGCGCGCCAGCTCGGCGAACGTCTCATACGTTCCCTGGAGGATGCCCTGGGTCCCGATGTAGATCCAGGACCCCGCCGTCATCTGGCCGTACATCATCAGGCCGGCCTTCTCCAGCTCGCGGAAATGCTCCCAGGTCGCCCACTTGCCGACGAGGTTCGAATTCGCGATCAGCACTCGGGGCGCCCACTCGTGGGTGCGCACGACGCCGACGGGCTTGCCCGACTGGATCAGGAGGGTTTCGTCGTCTCCGAGCCGACGCAGCTCGCGGACGATGGCGTCGAACGCGGCCCAGCTGCGCGCCGCGCGCCCGGTGCCGCCGTACACGACGAGAGCATCCGGGTTCTCGGCGACCTCCGGATCGAGGTTGTTCATGAGCATCCGGAGCGCCGCCTCCTGGCCCCAGCCGCGACAGCTCAGCTCGGACCCTCGCGGCGCGCGGACCGGTCGAGCCCCCGGCAATGCCGGGCTTGTCAACCCGGCACCTGCAGGTTGTCCATGAGCAGCTCGCCGAATCTGCCGTCGCCGATCGCGGAGGCCGAGATCAGGATGTCCGCCTGCTCGAGCCAGACGTGGTACGTCCGAACGCTGGCCGTGCAGCTCGTGATGTAGACCGTCCTCTCGTCGATCGTCGCCTCCGCCCTGCCGACGACACCGCCCGCATCGGCGCACGCGCCCTCGTCGTAGGAGTCGCGCCACTGCTGGTAGATCGCGTCCGTGAACCGGTCGGCTCGAAGCCGCACGACCCAGGCGTGAACGAGGTTGCCGCTGCCGGTGTCGACAGCGACCCCCGCGTCGATCGCGGTGCCGATCTTCCCGAGCGAGGGATCGGACAGGGCCTCCGTCGCCTCATCGGCCGACTCGGTGACCGGGACGCCGCCGACCGTCGCGGGCAGGAAGGCGAGCACCGACGGATCGAGCTCGACGGGCGTGGTCTCGTCGAGCGGCGTGGGGCTCGGTGGCGGGCCGATCGTTTCCGGCGCCCCGAAAGGCGGCGTTCCGTCGAGCCCGGGTGCCGCTGATCCCGCGGGCGCGGTCGGATTGGGCGACGTCGAGCATCCCGCAGCAAGCAGGACGAGGCATCCGAGCGCGGCGAGGCACGCGCGCCTCACAGCTCCCTCCGGACGACCGGGAAGCGCGGGTCGTCGACGGCCAGGTCGAAGCCGCAGCTCGCCCAGAACGCCGGGTTGGCAGCGCTGGTGGCGTCCGGTCGGGCCTCTGGTTCCGGGTACGCCTCGACCGCCGAGAAGCCACGGCCCGTCAGGTCGTTAACGACCGCGATTACGAGCTGCTGCGCGAGACCTTGGCCGCGACCCGCTGGCGTCGTCGCGATGCACGTGATCACCGCGGGCAGCGGCGAGCTCGGCAGCTTGGGATACAGCTCGCGCACGCGCTGGGCGCGCGGGTATGCGGAGAGCGGGCCGAACTGGCAGTACGCGGCCGGCGCCCCATCGGCCTCGAGCACCTTGGCGTAGCTGCCGAAGACGGCGAGCCCACGCGCCAGCAGTTGGAGCTTGCGCGGGGCATCGGCGGCCACGGCCGGGCCGCGCTCACGGCTCGGAGCGAAGGGGTTGTCCAGCGGCTCGTCATCGTCGTCGCCGAAGGGGTTGAACGGCTTGGTGGCGGGTTGCCCGCCGGCGCGGGGGTCGAACGGGTTGAACGACGGGCCACCGGCCGGCGCGAACGGGTTGGCGGCGCGAGCCGGCCCGGGGGCTGGTTGGGCGACCGGCTCGAGCCAGGCGAGGCGGGCGGCCTTCGAGCCGCGCCGGTCGTCCTCCCAGAAGTCGCAGGTCCGGTGGTCGAAGCCCGGGTCGGCGCAGGGCGGGATGCGCCCGAAGCCTGCCTCGTCGGTGACGTCGAGGATGCGGACCGTCGTCACGACACCGCGGACGTCGCCGGTGCCGGCGCGGGTGGCCCGTCCGGCGCCGCGAGGTCGCAGAGGCGGCGCTCGCGTACGAGCCGGGTGACCGCCTCGAGGTCGGGGCCCGGCTCGCGGTCGCCGTCCCAGGGTCTGACCACATCGCGGATCACGGCGTGGGCCGCGGCGACCCCAGCACCGGGACCCGTGCCCGGGAGCATCGCGAGGCGAAGGTCGAGCGCCCGGGCGGCGCAGAGGAGCTCGATCGCCACGATCTGCTCACCGTGGGCGAGCACCTGCCGCGCCTGTCGGCCCGCGATCGGGCCCATCGAGACGTGGTCCTCCTGGTTCGCGCTCGTGGGGATCGAGTCGACCGACGCCGGGTGGGCGAGGGTCTTGTTCTCGGAGGCGAGGGCCGCCGCGGTGTACTGCACGAGCATGTAGCCAGTCTCGAGGCCCGTGTCCGAGCCGAGGAAGGCGGGTAGCCCGCCGTTCAGGTGCGGGTCGAGCAGCAGTGCGGTTCGTCGCTCGCTGATCGAGCCCAGCTCGGCCAGGGCGAGCTTCGCGAAGTCGAGCGCGAGCGCGACCGGCTCGCCATGGAAGTTGCCGCCCGAGATCACGTGGCCGTTCCCTGTCGCGCGCGCCGTCTCGTCGGTGACGTGGCCCTCGGGGAAGATCAGCGGGTTGTCCGTGGCCGAGTTCATCTCGATGGCGAGGACCCGCCCGAGATGGTCCAGCGCGTCCCGCACCGCTCCGTGGACCTGCGGCACGCAGCGCAGCGAGTAGGGGTCCTGGACCTTGTGCGGCGATGCGTGATGGCTGCGCTGGATCGAGCTGTCGCGCAGGAGCCAGCGGAGCTCGCGGGCGACCGCGACCTGACCCGGGTGCGGCCGGACCGACTGGTAGGCCGCTGAGAACGCCACGTCCGTGCCGAGCATCGCCTCGACCGACATCGCCGCGGCGACGCTCGCGGTCCGGAGCAGGCGCTCCGCATCGGCCGCCAGCAGGGCACCGAGCGCCGACATGAGCTGCGTGCCGTTGAGGACGGCGAGACCCTCCTTGGCGCCGAGCCGGAGCGGCTCGAGGCCGGTCTGGCGCAGGGCGATCAGGGACGGGACGACGTGCCCGCCCAGCTCGACCTGTCCGCGGCCGATCAGCGGCAGCGCCAGGTGCGCGAGCGGCGCGAGGTCGCCCGAGGCGCCGACGGAGCCCTGGGCCGGCACGACGGGGTGGATTCCGAGCCGCAGGAAGTCGAGCAGACGCTCGGCAACCACCGGCCGCGCGCCGGAGTGGCCCAGCGCCAGCGTGTTCGCCCGCAGCACCAGCATCGCCCGAACCACCTCGCGCGGGAGTGCCTCGCCTACCCCCGCGGCATGGCTGACGAGCAGGTTCTCCTGGAGCCGCTCGGCATCGGCTCGATCGATCGAGCGGTCCGCGAGCGCGCCCGCGCCGGTGGTCACGCCGTACACGACGGCACCCTCGTCGACGAGCGCTTCCACGACCGCTCGGGAGCGCTCCATCCGCGCCTTCGCGGCCGGGTCGAGGACGGCGGTGGCGCCGTTGCGCGCGACGGCTTCGACGTCGGCGACGGTGAGGTCCGCGCCGGTGAGCACCACGCGCTGGGAGGTCACGCGGGCAGGATAGTCGGCTATCGTGCGGCGATGCTCGCGTTCATCGACCACATCGTCATCCCGTTCCTGAACGCCCTCTACGGCGCCGTCGGGTACGTGGGGGTGATGCTGGCGATGGCGATCGAATCGGCGATGGTGCCGCTGCCGTCGGAGCTGGTCCTGCCGTACGCGGGCTTCCTCGTCTCGGACCCGTTGCAGGTCGAGCCGCTGACCCACGGCCGCTGGGAGTTCTGGATCGTGGTCGCGGTCGCCACACTGGGCAACACGCTCGGCTCGATCGTCGGCTACTACATCGGCGCCCGGGGCGGGCGACCGTTCCTCGAGCGTTGGGGCCGCTACCTGCTCATCCGGCCCCATGAGCTCGAGCTGGCCGACCACTTCTTCGAGAAATACGGCCCGGCGACCGCGTTCTTCAGCCGGCTGATGCCCATCGTGCGCACGTTCATCTCGTTCCCGGCAGGCGTGGCCCGGATGCCGCTCGGCAAGTTCATCCTGTACTCGACGCTCGGGGCGATTCCCTGGTCGATCCTGCTCGTGTGGGCCGGCGCGCAGCTGGGCGCCAACTGGGTCCAGATCCGGGCAACGCTGCAGCCGTACGACACGCTGATCCTGATCCTCGTCGTCCTCCTCGTCGTCGGGTTCGTGTGGTGGCGCCTGGGCATGCCCGGCTGGCCGCGGTCCCGCTCGCGACCCACGCAGGGAAGCCCGCCGGGGTGAGCTGGCGCGACCTCGAGGCCGGCGCACCGGACCTGGCTCGCGAGGGCTGGGCCCGCTTCGCGCGCACGAAGGTCGCGTTGCTCGGCACGATCCGCCAGGACGGCTCGCCGAGGATCAGCCCGATCGAGCCATACATCATCGCGGGCGAGCTGGTCGTCGGCGTAATGCCCTCGCCCAAGCTCGACGACCTCCGGCGCGACCCACGCTGCGTCCTGCACAGTTCGGTCAGCGACATCGACGGTTCGGAGGGCGAGTTCAAGGTCCACGCCCGGGCCATGAGGACCGATGATCCAGCCTTGCTCAACGCGGATGGAACCTGGTGGGCCGGGCGCGAGCCTGATCGGGTGGGCGTGTTCTCGGTCGAGATCGACGAGGCGGTGCTGATCACATGGAGCACGGATCAAGCGCGGATGACGACGTCGCGCTGGTCACGGGCGGCCGGGCATCGCGAGGCGACCCGGACCTACCCCTGACGGAGCACCGAAGCGGGCTCCATCGATTTGGCGCGATCGGCCGCGACGGGCCGCTCGGGCACCGCCATCCCGATCCCGGCACCCGGGTAGAAGTGGCCCGAAACACGCTCCCGCCAGAACGAGAACACCAGCCGATGGTCTGACGCAAAGTCCTGCAATGCCGTCGTGGCGTGGGCGTTGTCGCTGAAGTACACGGTGCGATCGCTACCCAGCGAGCTCGCGACCTCGAGCTCACGCCGCTCGTACTCGTAGCGATGATCGCTATCGTGGATGAACAGATCGATCGGCCGGCCCCGGAGCGCCGGGGCCATCGCATCGAGCGATCCGCTGACGACCAGCTCGTGGCGCGACCGCAACGACGCCGGGATGATCCACCCCACCGTCGGTGAGATGTCGAAGGAGACGAGGACCCCGTCATCGCCCGTCTCTGCATTCCGCTGGAGCGCACGGAGCAGCGCGGTGGAGCCAAGCCCATCGTGCACGCCGGTCTCGACGACGAGCTTTGGTCGAAGCAGCCGAATTGCGGCGTACCAGCCTGCTCTCCGACCGAACGGCATCCGGGGATTTCTGTCGCTCCGGTTCGAGATCGCGACGGCAACCTCTCGAGTGAGCTCTTCGTCCCCGAGCAGCTCGTTGACGCAGCCCAATGCCAGGTCACGAGGGACTCCCAGCGCCGTCGACAGGTGATCGGCGAGCTCGCCCGTGTTCGTGATGTCGTAGGTGAAGTTGTCGATCTCGCGGTCGCGCAGGAGATACCGGATGGCTGCGAGCGGGCTCCGCCGAAAGGCACCGTAGCGCTGCAGGACCTGGATCTTGACGACGGCATCGCTTTCCTTGAGCAAGCGCCGCCAGCGCCGTTTAACCCTGCGCGCGACCTTCCTGGGACTCGGCAGCCGCATGGAACGAGGGTACGCTCCGCGGCCCCCGATCAGCCTGATTCCGGCGGCGGCGGCTGACGGTTCCGGAAGGCGCGCCAGAGCGACAGGTCGTAGACGATCTTCAGGCCGCCGGCCAGGAAGAAGGGGACCGAGGCGAGGGCCGGGATCGCGAACAGCGGTGCGGCGATCAGCGGTGACAGCGCGGCACCCGTCGTGCGGGCGATGCCCGTGACACCCGCAGCCGCCGAGCGCTCATCGGGATCGACGACCGCCATCGTGTAGCTCTGGCGCGTCGGCACGTCCATCTGGCTGATGCTGAACCTCGCCAGCAGCACGATGATCGCCAGCTCGACGGTTGGCATCAGCGGCACGAGCATCAGCAGCACGTTGGACGGCAGGTGCGTGAACACCATCGTGTTGATGAGCCCGATGCGCGCCGCGATCCGCGCCGCTGCCAGGGCCGAGACCGCGGCGAGGATGTTCGCCCCGAAGAAGATCGCGCCGAGAACCGGCTCGGGCAACCCGAACCGGGAGTGGAACCAATAGGCGAGCAGGCTCTGGATGATCAGCCCGCCGCCGAAGGCGTCGAGCGCGAACAATGCCGCCAATCGGCCGACGATCCCGCGCGAGCGGTGCAACCCGAGCCGCCGCGCGATGGACGTGTCGACGGGCGGGACTTCGACCTCGGCCGAGACGGAGCGGACGATCGGGATGAGCGCCAGGCCGACGACCGCGTAGCCGACGAGGATCGCCCGATAGGCGTCGAGCTCGTTCCAACCCGCGCCGCGCAGGAGCCCCACGACCACGCCGCCGACCAGCGCGCCCGTCGCGGTCGCCACCGAACCCGTCAGGTTGTACCAGGCGTAGATGTTCGTCCGGCGACGGGCGGGCGTGACCTCGGTGAGCGACGCCTGCTCGATCGGCAGGAACGGCCCGACCTCCGAGCCCGACGGGCTGAGCACGCCGAGCGTCGCCGCGATGAGCAGCACGATGAAGGTCGTGTTCCAGGCGAAGACGACGCCGGCACCGGCCAGCAGGAGGGCGCCGACGATCAGCGTCCGCCGGCGCCCGAACCGGTCGGCATGGGTCGTGAGGAACAGGCTGATCAGCGTGTCGCCGACGAGGGTCAGCGTCAGCAGCGCGCCGATCGATCCCGCGTCGAGCCCGGCGGCGGCGAGGTACAGCACGAGGATGACCCCGAGCGCCCCGTAGCCGAACATCCGGACGGCCCGCGCAAGGAAGAGCAGCCGGGCGTCCCGGGTCACGGGCCGAGTGTAGGATGGCCTCGATGGCCGATACCCACGATCCCCACGCCGGCGAGTCGATGGTCGGGCCGCACGGCGACGCCATGGACCACGGCGACACCCATGGTCACGACGATCACGCGCACGCCGGGACGGACCTCGGCCCGCTCGACGTCACGGCCTGGAGCATGGGCCTGCTCGGGATCCTGCTCGGCGTGCTGGTCGCCGCGGCATTCATTGCGGCGGGGAGCTAGCTCGGCTTAGAAGAGCCCGACGATCTCCCCGTCCGCGTCGAGGTCGATGTTCTCGCCACCCGGTCGAGACGGCAGGCCCGGCATCGTCCGCATCTCGCCCGCGAGGGGCGTGACGAATCCCGCGCCCGCGGACAGGCGGACCTCGCGGATCGGCAGCCGCCAGCCCGTCGGCCGGCCCTTGAGCGCCGCGTCATGGCTCAACGAGTACTGGCTCTTGGCCATGCAGATCGGCAGCTTGCCGAAGCCGAGAGCCTCGTACTGCGCGAGCTGCTTCGCCGCCGCGGCGCTGAGGTCGACGCCGTCGGCGCCGTACACCTGGGTCGCGATCGACTCGATCTTCGAGGTGAGCGAGGCGTCGTCCGGGTAGAGCAGCTTGAAGCCCGGCGCACCCTCGTCCGCGGCGGCCCACACCGCGGCGGCGAGATCCGCCGCTCCCTCGCCGCCCTTCGCCCAGTGGTTCGCGACGACCGCTTCGCGCGCGCCGGCGGCAAGGGCGACGCGGCGAACCGCCTCGACCTCGGCCGGCGTGTCCGTCGGGAACGAGTTGATCGCCACGACGACGGGAACGTTGAACAGGCGAACGTTCTCGATCTGCTTGGCCAGGTTCGCGCCGCCCGCGGTGACCGCGGGTACGTTCTCGGCGAGCAGGGCGGGGTCGAGCGGCTTGCCTGCCACGATGCGACCCACACCGCCATGCATCTTGAGCGCACGGATCGTGGCGACCACGACGGCCGCGTCTGGTCGCAGCCCCGACGCCCGGCACTTGATGTCGAAGAACTTCTCGGCGCCCATGTCCGCGCCGAATCCCGCCTCCGTGCACACGATTTCGTTCGTGGCCAGCGCGACCCGGTCGGCGAGCACCGAGTTGTTGCCGTGGGCGATGTTGGCAAAAGGCCCGCAATGTACGAACGCGGGCCCGCCCTCGAGCGTCTGGAGCAGGTTCGGCTTGATCGCGTCTTTCAGCAAGACGGCCATCGAACCCGAAACGCGCAGGTCCTCGGCGGTGACCGGCCGGCCGTCGCGCGTGGTGGCCAGGACCATCCGCCCGAGCCGCGCTCGCAGGTCGGCCAGGTCGGAGGCGAGGGCCAGCACGGCCATGACCTCGGACGCCACCGTGATCACGAACTCGGTCTCGCGCGGGTAGCCGTTCTCGCGCCCACCGAGGCCGACGACGACCTTGCGCAGTGCCCGATCGCTGATGTCGACGACGCGCGGCCAGAGCACGTTCAGCGGGTCGATACCGAGCGCGTTGCCGTGGTGGATGTGGTTGTCGACGAACGCTGCGGCAAGGTTGTGCGCCGCCCCGATCGCGTGGACGTCGCCGGTCAGGTGGAGGTTGAAGTCCTCCATCGGGATCACCTGGCTGCGGCCGCCGCCGGCGGCGCCACCCTTGATCCCGAACACGGGGCCGAGGCTCGGCTGCCGGATGCACACCGCCGCCCTGTGCCCGATCCGGTTCAGTCCCTGCGCCAGCCCGACGGTCGTCGTGCTCTTGCCCTCGCCGAGCGGGGTCGGGCTGATCGCGGTCACGAGCACGTACTTGCCACGCGGCCGCTCGGCCTCGAGGCGCTCGATCCCGGCGAGCGTGACCTTGGCCTTGGCCGAGCCGTAGAGCTCGATCTCGTCCTCACGCAGGCCGAGGTCGCGGGCGACCTCGACGATGGGCCGTGGCGTCACCGAGCGCGCGATCTCGAGGTCCGTGAGGGTGCCCGACGGCATCGTGCCCGCGCTCGTCGCGACCTGAGCGGTGCTCATGCCTCGAAATGCTCCTTTGCCTGGTCCTGGCGCTGCGCGGCGCGCATGAGGTGGCTGAGCAGCAGCGCGTTGGTCAGGGGCCCGACGCCCCCGGGAACCGGCGTGATTGCCGAGGCGACCTTCTCCGCGCTGTCGAAGTCGACGTCGCCGACGATCCTGCCTTCGACGACATTGATCCCGACATCGATGACGACCGCGCCGGGCTTGAGCATCGCACCCGTCACGAGGCCAGGCTTGCCCGCCGCCACGACCACGACATCGGCGCGCCGAACCTTGTCCGCGAGGTTCCGTGTCTTCGAGTGGCAGAGCGTGACCGTTGCATCCTCCCTGGCGAGGATGAACGCGAGGGGCATGCCGACGACGGGCGACCGGCCGATCACCACCGCGTCGGCGCCCCGCAGCTCGATGCCAGAGCGATGGACCATCTCCAGCGCGGCGTGGGCCGTCGCCGGGATAAAGCCCTCGTAGCCGAGGCGGAGCAGGCCGGCGTTGAGCGGGTGGATGCCGTCGATGTCCTTGAGCGGGTCGATCGCGTCGACCACCGCACGCAGCCGGACGTCGGGCGGCAGCGGCATCTGGACGATGATCCCGGCAACGCGCGGATCGTCGTTCAGCCGGTCGATTGCGGCAGTCAGCTCCGCCTCTTGGATCTCCGGGGTGTCGCCTTCGACGTCGACGAAAGAGCCCTCGATCCCGACCTGGGCACACGCCTTGAGGATCCGCTCGAGATAGACCATCGACGGAGCGCTACGGCCACAGACGACGACAGCGAGGCCAGGTGGATGCCCGTGCGCAGCGACGTAGGTCGCGACCTCTGTCCCGACGCGATCGCGGATCTCGCTCGCGAACGGCGCGCCCTCGAGTCGCCGCGCGGTCGTCGATGCCAGAGCGGGTGCGCTCGTCACCGGCCGGCGACCGGTTCGGGGATCGAGTCGAGCGCCGCCCGGCGCTCCCCACTCCGGACGAGGTCGTGCACCTTCGTGGCGAGGGCCACGACGTCGCTCAGGAGGTCTGCGACTCGCTTCTCGGTCGCCCGCGTCCAGTCGTCCGTACCGATCAGCGGGATGTTCACGAGCACGTTCTCGGCGGCGCCGTGTCCCGCGGCCTGGAGCAGCAGCGCCGCAACCCGCAGGTCCGACGCGGCGTTCACGTTGGATCGACCCGCGAGCGTCTCCGCGAGGGTCAGCGCGTCACGGCACTTCTCGAGGCAGCGCAGCGGCACCTCCGCGGCGACGCGGGCTGTCTCCCTGACCTGTTGATCCCGGTATTCCTTGTCGGCGAATGCCTCGCGCGGCAGCTTGAGCGCGAACGCACACGCGGCGTAGGCGCGCGCGTCCTCGTCCGCGAGCTCGAGCAGCTCGTCGGCGAGCCGGCGAGCGGCAGGTGCCGCCGCCTCGTGGAGCGCGGCGTGGTCGGCGTATTTCGTCCGGCCCTGCGACAGCGTCGCGACCATGGCTACGAGCGATGCGCCGAGCGCGGCCGCCACCGCGGAGGCGCTGCCGCCCCCCGGGACCGGCTCCGGCGACGCGAGTCGCTCGGCGAAGTCGCCGAGCGTGAGGTCACGGAAGGATGGGGGCGCTTGCACGCCCGAGATTATGGCTTCGTCACGGGGCAGCGGTTCGGACCGACGCATTGGTCACGTACAGTTCGCCGATGGTCGTCGGCACGTCGATCGTTGTGTCGCCGTACTCGGCGCCCGCCCGTCCCCGACTCGCCCGTCGAGTGGCACGGGCCGTGTGGGGTGTCGCGACCATCCTGGCCATCGTCGCGATCGGCATCGTGCTGGCGAGCCTGTCCACCCCGGCGCCAGAGGCTGGATACGTCCGCGGGTCTGTCGCCCTGTTCGCTTTGGCCTGGGCAGCCATCGGCGGTCGGATCGCCGTCCGATACCCGAACAACGCCGTCGGGTGGTTCATGTTGGCCGCGGGGATCGGTTTCGGACTCCTGGCCGTGAGCCAGGAGGCCGTCATTGCCGCAGGCGGTGTGGCAGGTCAGGCCACGTACAGCGGAACCATGCTCCGCCTCGTCCGTGCGAGCGCCTATCTCACGTCCATCTTTGCTGGGCTGACTGTCCTCTATTTCCCTGACGGCCGGCTGCCATCGCGAGCCTGGCTGATCGTGGCCATCGTCGTGATCGTCACGAACGGGCTGGGAATCGTGATTGCCGCGACTGCGGCGCTTCCACCGCTCCGGGTCGGTACGAGCCCATTCGCCGACGTCGAGACGGCGCTGCTGGGTTCGCCGGTGTATGGGGTGGCCCGCTACGGAGGGCCGCTGGCGCTCGCCGCATGTGCGGCTGCCCTGGTTGCTCGCGTCCGACGCGCCGACGCCCTGGAGCGCCAGCAGCTGAAGTGGGTCGCGGCCGCTGGCGGCTTGGCCGTGGTCACGAATCTCGGCGCCAACACGTTGCCGGCTGCGCCGGTCGTGCAGCTGCTGCACGTCCTGACGCTTCTGGCAATCCCGATTGCGGTCGGCGTCGCGATGACGCGCTACCGCCTCTATGACATCGACGTGATCCTGAACCGGACGCTCGTGTACGCGGTCGTCAGCGGTTTCCTCGCCGGGCTCACTGCAGCGCTGACGGGTGCCATCCAGGCAACGTTCATCGCCGTCACCGGGCAGCGATCCGACGCTGCGATCGTCATCACGACGCTGATCCTCGTCGCTGTCTTCGTCCCGCTGCGTGAATTTGCCCAACGGGCCGTCGACAGTCGGTTCAAGCGAGCGGTGAAAGGTCTGACCGGGCTGCGGGGGTTTGCGAGCGAGGTTCGGCAGTTCGCGGTCATCGCCGACGAGGAACGATTGGTGAGGCGACTGCTGCTCGAGAGCGTGACTGCCTTCGACTCGGCGAGCGGCACTGCCGAGCTGCTTGGGCCCGACGGATTCCATCCGGTCGAGACGATCAAGGCGTCCGGCGATGAGCCGCGGCTGACGGCCACGATCAGCGACGCCGGTCGAGTCCTCGCGCGCGTCCAACTCGGTCCCCGCACCAACGGCGACCCGTATACCAAACGCCAGCTGGAGCAGCTGCAGGACGCCGCCGACGCCGTCGGGGACCTGCTTCACCACCGCCCGTCCACCCCTTCCCGGGCTTGATCCGAGCGTCACGGTGACGAGCTCGGCGCCAGCACGATCGTGAAGGGACGCGGAACAGCGCTGTACCGAAGCGCCGTCCCGCGTCCAGGTGATCCGATCCGGGAGAGACGGATCGGTCCTCGTCGGGCAGGGCACCTACCCGACGATCATCAATTCGCCCGCGCCTCCCGGCCGATGCGGGGGCGTCGTCGCCTTCGCCTCGGCTCGGGATACGCCGGCTCAGATTCCTGGCAGCGCCCTAGGCAGCCTTGCTGATGTCGAGGCTCTCCACCGTCCAGCGGCGAGATCGATGGCGGAACGCCAGCGTGAAGCGGGCGTCCGCCGTCTCGACCTCGAACAAGGTGCGCGGTCCGGTTACCACCGGGAACGCCGCGCTTTCGATGCGCGCGCCCAGGACCTCCAGGACCCGCAGCCGCCGACCACCCAGGGTGACCTCTCGCGGCCGACCATCGAACCAATCGGCTCGAACCCGCACCTCGACCGGTTCGACTCTGACCATCGCCATCTCGCGGCTCCTTTCGGGGGCGCTCAACGAAGTCATGGTCACCGGGCACTGGTGCCGTGAACGCCTGTTCGATTTCGACCGGAGCCTAGTTCGAACAGGTGTTCGATGTCAAGCCCCGCTCAGTCGTCGAACGCATCCTCGGCTGGCGGCGTGTCAGGTTGGCTGTCACGCCGCTTCCGCCGCCGTGAGACAGCGCCGTCCTGGTCTTCGGCGTGCTCGCCCCGCCGCTCGACCGCCGTGCCCAGGTCGCGCTCGAACGGTGCCGGCAGCCCCGTCCGGAGCAGCCGCGCGCGCGTGATCGCCCGCGTCCCGAACCGCTCGCGGACCTCGTCGGAGGCCTCGACGACCCGGCGCCGTCGATCGTCACCCAGCTCGAACATGCCGAGCTGCTCGCGCTCGCCGAACCCGGATGTCCCGACACCGAGCAACCGGATCCGCTTGCCCCGTATTTCGGGCCGGGCGAGCTCGAGGGCAATTCGCCAGATCGGCTCCGTCATGTCCGTCGGCTCGGCCAGGCTGCGCTGGCGGGTGATCGTGTTGAACCCGCTGTCGCGGACCTTCACGGTCACGGTCCTGGCCTTCAGTCCCGCGTGGCGCAGCCGGCCGGAGACGCCCTCGGCCATCGCCAGCAACGTCCGCTCGAGCACGTCCGGGTCCGAGGTGTCCTCGTCGAAGGTGTGCTCGTGGCTCACCGACTTCGCCGCGTCCGGGTCGTCGACCGGGTCGGAATCCCTCCCGTGCGCGCGATCGACGAGTGACGCGCCGTGCTTGCCGAATCGGCGGACGAGTGCGGCACGGTCGAGCGCGGCGAGATCCCCGATCGTGGCGACGCTGAAGTCGCGCAACGCCGCGGCGGTCGACGGACCGACGCCCCACAGGCGCGAGATCGGGAGGGGAGCGAGGAATCGCGCCTCCGTGCCCGGCTCGACCACGACCAGCCCGTCGGGCTTGCGCAGGTCGCTGGCGACCTTGGCCACGAGCTTGGTCGACGCGACCCCGACCGAGGCGGTGAGTGAGAGCTCCTCGCGGATGGTCGCCTTGATCCGGCGGGCGATCGACTCGCCGTCGCCGAACAGCCGCTGGGAGCCGGTCACGTCGAGGAACGCCTCGTCGATCGAGATCGGTTCGACGAGCGGCGTGAACCGGCGGAGGATCGCCATGACATCGCGGCTCGCCGCCTGATAGGCGCTGCCGCGGACCGGCACGAACAGGCAATCGGGACAGAGCCGCTTCGCGGTCCGGATCGGCATCGCCGAGTGGACGCCGAAAGCGCGGGCCTCGTACGACGCCGCGCTGACGACGCCGCGATCGTTCGCGCCGCCCATGCCCACGACGAGCGGCTTACCCCGCCACTCGGGATTGTCGCGCTGCTCGACCGCGGCGAAGAACGCGTCGAGATCGACGTGCAGGATCGTGCGGACGCCGCCACCCGCAACCATGCCTCGATTGTGGACCCGCGCCGTGCCAGCTCGGCTGGCTCGGCGGGGCGCCGGGCTAGCCCTTGGGCTCGACGACGACCGTGACCTCGGGCGTCATGCCCGAGAAGACCTTGATCGCAACCTTGTACGTCCCGAGCGACTTGAGCGGCTCCTCGAGCTCGATCTTGTGGCGATCGACGGCGATGCCACGGCGGGCGAGGGCCTCCGCGATCTCCTTGGCCGTGATCGAGCCGTACAGCTTGCCGCCCTCGCCGACCTTCACGCCCATGGTCAGCGTGGTCGACGAGATGCGGGTGGCGGCGATCTCGGAATCGGCACGTTCGCGCTGGCGCTTCTCCTCGCGCGAGGCGATGTCGTGCTGCCAGGCGCGATAGGCGCCGCCGGCGGCGGGCACGGCCAGCCTGCGGGGGATGAGGAAGTTCGTGGCGAAGCCGTCGGCGACGGTCTTCATCTCGCCCGACTTGCCGAGCTTGTCCACGTCCTTCGTCAGGATGACCTTCACGTTGCTTCGAGTTCCTCCCTGTGCCGGCGGGGCTGCCGGCGAGCGGACAAGTTCTTCAGCGCGTCCTGGCCGCTGGGCTCGCGCCGGCGATCCAGCCGCGGAGTCGAGGCTCGACGCGCGATCGGGCAATCGCGTCGCCGGCCATGCGGATGGCGTCGGGGATACGACGTGCGGCGCGGCGGACCGGGCCGGGCACGAGGCGGCGGACGCGGGCGACGTCCTCATCGTAGGCGGCGCGCGGGATCCCGGCCTCCTCGAGCTTCTCGTTCAGCAACGCTTCGTCGAGGCCATCGAGAAACAGCTCGGTGGCGAGAGCGACCACGACGAGGTCGTCGAGCTGGCCCAGGATCGGCACCTGGTCGGGCACGATGTCGCGCCCGAGCACGATGTACCCGAGCGCGCCCGCGAGCATGGCCTTGCGCGCCGCCGGCGTCCGGCTGTCGAGGGCCAGCGACCACAGCAGCCGCGCGTACAGCGGAGCGCGGGCCGCGATCGGCATGAACGCCGCCGCGGCGATCAGGCGGCGGATGCCCGGCGCGCGGCCACGGCGCGCCCGGCGCTGTTCACCGTTCGCCCTGTCGCCGTGGGTCGTCGCATGTTCGGCGCGAGCCATCGCTGGGGTGGTCTCCTCGCGAGCTGGAACCCGTGACGGCGCACCGTCGATCGGGAACGCGAGTCTAGCAGGGGGTTCGGCTGCGCTCCTGAGCGGTGCGCGTGCTCAACTTGACATCGAACACCCGTTCGGTATGATGCCGCCAGTCCCGCCGCCATGGGAGTCGCGAGTGACGAGACACGACGCCGACCGGAAGCTGAAGATCCTGCACTACATCGCCGCGACGCTGCGTGCGCGAGGCTATCCACCCTCGGTCCGCGAGATCGCGTTGGCCGTCGGACTCAGCTCGACGTCGGCGGTACACCATCACCTGCAGATGCTCGAGCGTGACGGCTTCCTCGAGCGCGGCGCCGCACAGTCGCGCGCGATCCGCCTCACGCCCACCGCCGCGATCGAGCTCGGCCTGACCCATGAGCTGGTCCCACAGGCCGTGACCTCGGAGGCGTACGTCTTGCCGGTGATCGGCGAGATCGCCGCCGGCGGCCCGATCGAGGCGTACCAGGATGCCTCGGAGACGATGGCCGTCCCGGACGTCCTGGCCCCGAGTGGCGACGCGTACGTGCTCCGTGTGCGCGGTGACTCGATGATCGAGGAGCACATTGCCGACGGCGACTTCGTGCTGATCCGGCCGCAGAGCACGGCGCGCAACGGCGACATTGTCGTGGCCCAGGTCGAGGAGAACGCGGTCACGCTCAAGCGCTTCTTCCGCGAGAAGGACCGCGTCCGGCTGCAGCCCGCCAACCCGGCCTACGCCCCGCAGTTCTACGACGACGTGCGCATTCAAGGGAAGCTGATCGGCGTCATCCGGAGGCTGGACTAGGGCTACCGCCCCACTTCCACAGCTCTCAGCTGTGGCGGCTGAGGAACTCCCAGATCAGCTCGCTCGCGTCGAACTCGCGGCTCGTTCGGCCGAACTCGTCGGCGCTCCCGAGTGGACGTCCGCCCGGCCAGGCATGGCCGCCGCCGATCACCAGATAGCCGGTGACCTCGGTTCCGCTCGCGCAACCGGTGAAGCTGGTGATCGCCACCGTCGTGCCATCGTCGACCGTATCGGGTAGGTGGTTCTCGACGCTGCCGCTGGGGCACTTGTCGGTGGCCGCCCAGAACGAAAGTGTGTCCGGGAACGCGGCGCCGTCGAGATCGTCGCTGCCGAAAATCTCCAGGACCGAGACGGATCGCGACGGCCTGCAGCCGGCGGGGCCCGCCGGGCGCAGCGGGGCCGCGACCGGGACGATGCCCATCAGGTGGTCTGCGAGTGCGCACGCGAGTGCCTCGACCAGGTGGCCACCATTCGATATCCCGGTTGCGACGACTCGCGACGAGTCGATCTGATACGTCGGCCCAACAGCGTCCAGCAGGTCCCGGGCAAAGGCCACGTCGTCGATACCGGCTTCATGCGCAGGCGTGGCGAGGCCGCCGGGGACAGACCAGCTGTCGCCATAACCCTGTGGGAAGAGGACTGCAAATCCGTGGGCGTCTGCGACGGCGGCCAGGTGGGTGACGTCTGCCAGCCGCGTCGCGCTCATCGGCCAGCCATGGAAAGCAGCGACGAGAGGCGTCGGCTGGAGCCGCGTTGACGCCGGCGGCAGATGCAGGACGTAGGTTCTCTTGATGCCGCCCGACTCGATAGAGCCTTCGACGTCTGATCCCGCCGGCGGCGTCGGCGCCGCCGCCGTGCCCGAGGGTCCCGACGATCGCACTGTGAAAGCAGTGCCTGTTGCCGCGGTCGATGTGCTCGGTGCCGTCGGTCCGCTCGCAGGCGAACACGCGACCAGGACGACAAGCACCGTGAAGAGACCGGTGCGGAGCGTCGCCAGCCCGATCCGCGGCGAAATGGTCAGGCCGGCCAATGGTCTTGCCTCCGAACCAGCACCAGCATGACCGCTCCACGCCGACGCGCAAGTCCCTCCACAGGCCGTCCACACCTAATCGTCAGCCGATCCACGGCCCAGGGCTTCCGTGGCCACGAAGTCGTGGACAAGGGACTACCGTCCGAGTCGCGCGGGAGTGACAGTCCGTTGTCACGACCAACCGCCATCGTGGGGCCCGATGATCGACCGTCTCCCGCCACACAGCCTCGAGGCCGAGCAGTCGGTCCTCGGGGCGATACTCATCGACCGCGAGACGATCATCGAGATCGCGGAATTCCTGCAACCGGTGGACTTCTACCGCCAGGCGCACGGCAACATCTACAAGGCGATGCTCGAGCTGTTCGAGCGGCGGGAGCCGGTGGATCTGGTCACGGTTGCCGAATCCCTGGAGCGCAGCGAGGACCTCGAGCAGGTCGGCGGGCGGTCCTACCTGTCGCAGCTGTCGAATGCGACCCCGACGGCCGTCCACGCGGTCCAGTACGCCCGGATCGTCGAGCGCAAAGCCGTGCTCCGGAACCTCATCGGCGCCGCCGGCAAGATCGCCGGCATCGGCTACGAGGACCCGGCCGAGATCCAGGAGGCGATCGACCGGGCGGAGTCGGAGCTCTTCCAGGTCTCGAACCGGCGCATCACGGTCGGCTTCGCCCAGCTCAAGGAGCTGCTCCACTCGGCCTACGACCGGCTCGACTACCTGCACGCCCATCGCGGTGAGCTGAGCGGCATCGCCTCTGGCTTCCTCGACCTCGACCAGCTGACGACGGGCTTCCAGAAAAGCGATCTCATCGTCGTCGCCGCCCGTCCATCGGTCGGCAAGACGAGCTTCGCGCTCAACATCGCGGAGCACGTGGCGGTCCGGGAGAAGAAGACGGTCGGCGTGTTCAGCCTCGAGATGAGCAAGGAGCAGCTCGTGCTGCGCCTGCTGTCGAGCGTCGCCAACATCGACTCGAAGCGCCTCCGCTCCGGCTTCCTCGAGGAGCTCGACTTCGCCCGGATCGCCCCGGCCATGAACGACCTGTCCGAGGCGGCGCTGTACATCGACGACACGCCGACCATCACCTCGATGGAGCTCCGGACCAAGGCGCGCCGGCTGCAGGCCGAGTCGGGCCTGGACCTCGTGATCGTCGACTACCTCCAGCTCATGCAGGCGACGACGACGAACCGGGACGCCAACCGCGTCCAGGAGGTCTCCGAGATCTCCCGCGGCCTCAAGGCCCTGGCCCGCGAGCTGTCCGTTCCGGTCATCGCCCTGTCGCAGCTCTCGCGCCAGCCGGAGATGCGCGAGTCGAAAGAGCCGCGCCTGTCCGACCTCCGCGAATCCGGCGCGATCGAGCAGGACGCCGATCTCGTGGTCTTCCTCTACCGCGAGAAGGAGAAGGTTGGCGAGGACGCCGACATCGACGGCGAGGTGATCAACGTCAAGCTGGCCAAGCATCGGAACGGCCCGACCGGCGACATCCAGCTCTGGTTCCGCAAGAGCCAGACCCGCTTCCAGTCCTACGCGGGGCAGCGCTACGCCGACGTGAGCGCCTAGCGGCGGGCCAGTGCAGCGAGCGACGCAGGCGCGGGACGAATCAAGCTCGTGTACCCGGCAGCCTCAGCCGAGCCAGCGCCAAGGCGATCGCGAGCCGGCGAGCGAGCGCACGCCCGTGCGTGAGCGAGCCAGCGCAGCGAGCAACGCAGGCGGGGGCCGGATCAGGCTGCCCGGTGCAGGACTCGGGACCGCCAACGCGTAGTTCCTCGGCGCCGCTGTAACCGCGGACGGGGGCGTCCGGCAGCCGGTAGTGTTCCGCGATTGCCACGTCGCTCCCTGGGAGATGGCATCTGATGCGTTCGTTCCTCGGCGCGTGGCTGGTCAGCCTGCGCCGAACGCGGGCCGACTGGCCGATCGTGGCGACGGCCGCGCTGATCGCCCTCCTCGCCGCCACGCTGCTCGCCGCGGGACCGATCTACTCCGCGGCTGTGGCTCAGGCCGGGCTGCACCGCCTCATCGAATCGGCGCCGATCGCCGACGCCAACATCGAGGTCAGCGTCCGCACGAGTCCGGATCAAGCCAAGGCTGGCATCGACACGGTCGACGGCTTGCTGCGCCAGGCCGTCGCCCAGCCCGACCTCGACATCGTGACGGGCGCCGAATCGGACACGTTCGCGGTTCCCGGGCAGGACCCGGCCCGGATTCACGACCTGCTGAAGCTCGGCTCGCTCGAGGGCATCGAGGACCACGCGACCCTGGTCGCCGGGACCTGGCCACGAACCGCGGCAACGGATGCGCCCCTCCAGGTGGCGGTCCTCCAACCGATCGCAACGACGCTCGGGCTTCATGTCGGGGGCACCCTGTCGCTGGTCAGCAGGGTCGATCCGAACACCACCGTCAATGCCACCGTTTCGGCGATCTACGTTCCGACGGATCCCGAGGCGCCGTACTGGTGGGACGACCCTGCGCTCACCCTCGGCGTCGTCGAGAGCCCGAACTACCGGACGTTCGGGCCCGTGCTCGCGCCGCTGGACGACCTGCTCGGCCGGGTCGGCGGCACGTCGGTTCACCTGTCCTGGCACGCCTTCCCGGCGGTCGACCAGCTTCGCATCGCGGACATCGCGGGGCTTCGCGCTCGGACCGA
>VBGT01000003.1 GCA_005889475.1 Chloroflexota bacterium
GGCGACGTCGGAGCGATCGCTGCTGGTGAGCCGCACGGGCGTGCTCCTGCTCCTCGTCCAGCTCGGCGTGCTCGCCGGGTACGCGATCGCGCTCACCGCGGATCTGATCGTCGACCATCGGCGGATCGACACGGCGCTTCTGCGCTCGAGGGGCGCGAGCACCCGCCAGGTCGCCGTGCTCGCGCTCGCCGAGGCGCTCCTGCTGGCCCTCCCCGGGGTGATCCTGGGGCCGTGGCTGGCGGCCCTCGCCGTCCGCGCCTTCAACGTCGCGGGACCGCTGACCGGGATCGGGCTGACGATCGAGCCCGTCGTCTCTCCCGACGCCTACGTTGCGGCGGCCGCCGCATCGATCGCCTGCGCGCTGCTCGTCGTCGTGCCCGCGGTCAGCGCCGCGCGGTCGTTCGCCGCGGAACGGGCGGATACCCGCCGCCCGGGCACGCGCACCCTCGGCCAGCGGGTCGGTTTGGACATCGCCCTGCTCGCCGTCACGGTCGTTGCCCTGTGGCAGCTCCGCCTGTACGGAACGCCGCTGACGCAGACGGTCCGTGGCGCGCTCGG
>VBGT01000082.1:0-8595 GCA_005889475.1 Chloroflexota bacterium
CGGTCGCCATTGGCCCGGAGCCCGGGGAGCCGCCGGCGGCGAGCGATGGGAGGAAGGCGGGCACATGACCACCGAGGCGATGGCGCCGTCGGCGGAGATCCGGGACACGGTCCTCGAGTTCTACCGTCGGATGCTCGCCGGCGAGGCCAACGAGGCGAACGAGCTGATCTCGCGCGACCCGGCGATGATCTTCATCGGCTCCGCAGGCGAGTGGGTCGACGACCAGGACGCCCTGCGCTCGGGGACCCAGGTCCCGAACGAGGGCCTCGAGGCCGGCCCGAATCCCGTCGCCTACGCGAACGGTGACGTCGGCTGGTTCGTCGACCAGCCTCACTGGCTCTTCGCCGACGGGTCGCGCGCCGAGATGCGCATGAGCGCGGTGCTCCAACGCGAGACGCCTGGCTGGCGGATCGTGCATGCCCACCTGTCCGTGGCTGTCCCCGACGACCAGTGCGTGATGCTCCAGCGGCGCTGGAAGTACGGCATCCCGGCCATCGCACCAGGTTCGTGACGCTCGAGGTCAAGCCGCTCACCCGCGAGACCTGGGACGCGCTGGCCGAGCTCTTCCGCGAGGGCGGCGACCCGCGCTGGTGCTGGTGCCAGCACTGGCGATTGCGCTCGAAGGACATGGCCGCGGCCAAGGTGCCGCAGCTGCGTCAGCGCCTGCACGACCTGGCGACCTCGACCGAACCGCCCGGGCTGGTCGCGTTCGATGGCGAGCGGGCCGTCGGCTGGGTGAGCCTGGGGCCGAGGACCGATTTCGAGCGCATCGTCCGCTCGAGGGTCATCCCGACCATCGACGATCGGCCGATCTGGTCGATCGTTTGCTTTGCGGTCTCGACGACCGCGCGTGGGCAGGGCGTCGCTCGAGCCTTGCTCGATGGCGCGATGGCGTATGCCCGGAAGCGCGGGGCGGAGGCGGTCGAGGCGTACCCGGTCGCGATCGACGACGGCGAGCCGATCCACCCGGACGCGGCATTTACCGGCACGCTGCCGATGTTCGAGCGGGCGGGCTTCCGGGTCGTGGCGGATCGCGCCTCCGACCCATCGAGCTCGCATCGCCGCGTCGTCGTCCGGCGCGAGCTGGGAGGATCCTCCGCCCTGTCGATTCGGGCGGCGCCCGTTCGTCGATCTGGCGTATGAGGCGGCCGAGCGGTCGTCGTGGCGCGACGCAGCGTCGCTGAGTTGGAGGTCACACGGTGGGCAACAAGATCGTGCACGCTGAGGTCGTCGGCAAGGACGGCCCGGCGCTTCACAGGTTCTGGGGCGAGCTCTTTGGCTGGAAGCAGAACACGGATCTTCCGGGCGGCTACGGCATGACCAACGCGGCCGATTCCGGGATCGTGCTCGGCACAGGCCCCGCGCCCGATGGCAGCGCCGGCTGGGTCACGTTCTACGTGAGCGTTCCCGACCTCGACGCCGCCCTCGCGAAGGTCCAGGCCCTCGGCGGCACCGTGGTGATGCCGAAGTTCAGCCCGGCACCCGACACGTTCCTCGCGATGTTCGCCGACCCCGAGGGCCACGTCGTCGGCCTGAGCCAGGGCGCGTAAGCACCGCCTTGCCGACGCCTCCCGAGCCCAGCTCGGGGGGCGTCTTTTCGAATCGCGGCTCGTGCCGAGCTAGAGCGCCCCGACGTAGGCCTCTTCGCCATGAAGCCCCGAGTCGAGCCCGGCTGCCTCGACCTGCTCGCCCACCCGGACCGGTGTGACGCGGTCGATCAGCCACAGCATCCCGTACGTGAAGCTGAACGCCCACGCGGACGAGATGGCGACCGCGACGAGCTGCTTGAGGAAGAACTCGGGGTTGCCCGCGAGCAGGCCGTTCGTCCCCGCGGGGTTGAACGCCGTGGTCGCGAGCATGCCGAGCATCACGATGCCGAGGAAGCCGCCGATACCGTGCACGCCCCAGACATCGAGCGCGTCATCCCAGCGCAGCCGGTTCTTGAGCGCGACCGCCCCGTAGCACACGACGCCCGAGACGATGCCGATGATCACGGCCGCCACGGGTGACACGTAGCCGGCGGCCGGGGTGATCGTCGCGAGCCCCGCGACTGCGCCGGTCAGGAGGCCGATGAAGCTCGGTCGCTTCTCGAAGAACCAGCCGGTCGCGAGCCAGGCGATCGCGGCGAAGGAGGCCGCGACGTCGGTGTTGAGGAACGCGACGGCGGTGGTCGAGTCGACGCGGAACTCGCTCCCGGCGTTGAAGCCGTACCAGCCGAACCACAGGAGCCCGGTGCCAAGCGCGACGAGCGGGATGCTGTGCGGCCCACCCTCGGCAATTCGACGCCGCCCGACGAACAGCACGGAGGCGAGCGCCGCCAGTCCCGCGATGTTGTGGACCACGATCCCGCCGGCGAAGTCGAGGACACCCCACTTCGCGAGGATCCCGCCGCCCCAGATCATGTGCACGAACGGGAAGTACACGAACAGGAGCCAGAAGGTCAGGAAGAGCAGGTACGCCTTGAACGTGACCCGATTCGCGAAGGCGCCCGTGATCAGGGCGGGCGTGATGATGGCGAACATCATCTGGTAGGCGATGAACACGATCTCGGGGATCGACGGGTTGAGCGCCGATGGCGAATCGAGCTGGACGCCGTTGAGGAATGCCTTGTCGAGGTTGCCGATGATCCCGGCCGTGTCACCCGAGAAGCACAGCGAATAGCCGACGGCGAACCAGATGACGGTCGTCCAGCCCATCGACACGAAGCTCTGCATCATGATCGCGAGGACGTTCTTCCGGCCGACGAGCCCGCCGTAGAAGAACGCCAGCCCCGGCGTCATGAGCATCACCAGGCTCGTGCACAGCAGCATGAACCCGGTATTGCCGGTATCGAGTCCAGGCATGGTCTTTCCTCATGCTGCTTTGCCGTTGGGCTGGTCGGTCACAGCCGTTATACACGAGGGGAGATACGCGGCATCCGCCCGCCGGGTAAGCGTCCGCGAAGCGCCGAGCCGCAGGATCTCGGTCATGCCGGTTCGCCAGAGCGCCGTGGATCGGGGCAAGGCGCGCGGACACAGGTTCGTCGTTGAGCTGAGCCGCGAGCTCGAGGATGCCCGCATCGCGAGTGGTCTGAGCTACGCGTGGCTTGGCAAAGCGGTTGGCATCTCGGGCCAACAGGCGGCTCGGGTCTGTCGGGGAGAGTCGCCCGGTGCCTCAATCGTTGGCATCGCCGGCTTGCTGGCCGCCGCCCGCCTCGACCTCAGCGTCAGGGCCTACCCGGCTGGTCCTCCCGTTCGGGACGCAGCCCACCTCGCCCTCCTCGCGCGATTCCGCGCTCGCATCGCGACGAGCCTCATTTG
This sequence comes from Chloroflexota bacterium, assembly GCA_005889475.1. Lineage (GTDB taxonomy): Bacteria > Chloroflexota > Limnocylindria > Limnocylindrales > CSP1-4 > UBA5189. The sequence continues at coordinate 3,300 of VBGT01000082.1, forward strand.
GCGAGCCGAAGTTCCCGTGCTCGAGGGGCCTCAGGGCCTGGTGGTTGGCTCGGGACCGCCCGACCGACGGGCATGGGATGCCGTCATCGAGGGTCGGAGCTGGCGTGTTGGAGTCGAGGCAGAGACACGCCTCGGCGACGTGCAGGCGCTCGAGCGCCGGATCGCGCTGAAGCAGCGAGATGGATCGATCCCGGTCGTCGTCCTGCTCGTCAACGACACGGCCCACAACCGACGAATCATCGGGCTCGAAGCGGTCGGCCTGCGCTCGATGTTTCCGGGAACTCCCCGACGGACCCTCAGGACGCTGGGAGAGGGCAACGCGCCTGCCGTCAGCACGCTGGTGCTCCTTTGACGGCGGCTCGTCCGTGGGTGCACGTCCATCAGACGTTGCTTGCGCCCGACGACCGACGGAATGAGGCCGGCACAGCCCCGCTCAGGCTATGAATCGACCCTCAGACGAGCCATTCGTTGGAGGAGACGACCTGGGTGGTGTCTCGCCGGGTGGAAGCAACACTTGATGGAAGGCGCGGAGTCGATGACGGGTGCGGAGTCGATGACGGGCGCGGGGCATATTCCCGCGGGCCTACCCCGAGGTGGCGTGGGCGAGGCGGATCGCCACCCCGTAGATCTCGCTCGTCTCGGGGTCCCGCCGAGGCGCGACGGTGAGGCGGCGGCGCTCGCCGGACATCTCGAGCCAGCACGCGAGTGGGCGGCCGGCCGCGAGCACGCGATCGACCACCTCGAACACCGTCGCCGGGACGTCGAGCAGCGCCTCGCGCGCGGGCAGACCCACCTTGCCCGCGCCGAACTCGGCAACGAACGCGGCGTTGCCGTGGACGATGCGCTGCCCTGGCCCATACAGCAGCGCCACCGGCTCCTGCGCCGCCCGGCGTTCGGCCGGCGCAGGACGCGGCGCTGGGGTCACTCGAGGTAGTCCTTGAGCTTGCGGCTGCGCGACGGGTGACGGAGCTTGCGCAGCGCCTTCGCCTCGATCTGGCGGATGCGCTCGCGGGTAACGTTGAACTCCTTGCCCACTTCCTCGAGGGTCCGGGCGCGCCCGTCCTCGAGGCCGAAGCGGAGCTGGAGCACGCGCCGCTCGCGCCCGGTCAACGAGTCCAGGACGCTCTCGACCTGCTCCTTGAGCAGCTGGTGCGAGGCGGCCTCGGCCGGGGCGAGGGCGCCCCGGTCCTCGATGAAGTCGCCGAGGTGGGAGTCCTCCTCCTCACCGATCGGCGTCTCGAGCGAGACCGGCTCCTGCGAGACCTTGATGATCTCGCGCACCTTCTCGGGCGTGACCTGGACCTCCTGGCCCTTCGACATCGCCTCGGCGATCTCCTCGACCGTCGGCTCGCGGCCGAGCTCCTGGAGGAGCTGGCGCGAGACGCGGATGAGGCGGTTGATCGTCTCGACCATGTGGACCGGGATGCGGATCGTCCGCGCCTGGTCCGCGATGGCGCGCGTGATCGCCTGCCGGATCCACCACGTGGCGTACGTCGAGAACTTGAAGCCCTTCTCGAAGTCGAACTTCTCGACCGCGCGGATCAGGCCGATGTTGCCCTCCTGGATGAGGTCCAGGAAGGACATACCGCGGCCGATGTACTTCTTCGCGATCGACACGACCAGCCGGAGGTTGGCCGAGGTGAGCTGCTCGCGGGCGTCGCGCCCGATGCGGACGAGCTCGCCCTTGCGGTGCGCCAGCTTGGTGTTCTTGGGCACTTCCGGGTCGAAGCCCATCAGCTTGAGCAGGTCCGCGTCCTTGCCGTCCATGACCCAGCGCTCGAGGGCCGGGAACGCGACGCCGTCGCGCGTCCAGTCGTAGATCGCCCGGAGGCCGACGTTGTCGCGCGAGTCGAGATCCCCGTTGTGCACGGCGAAGTAGGCCCAGTCCAGGAGCTTGAGGAACACCTCCGGCGTCTGTCGGGCCGGCTTCCTGCCGTTCGCGGAATCCGCCGCGACCGCCTCGCTGTAGTGCTTCAGCAGGCTGCGGCCTTCCTTGAGCAGCTCCTTCGTGCCATCGGACTGCGCGTCCTTGCCGGCGCGGGTCAGGTGGAAGTCGGGGTGCTCGATGAGGAGGTCCGCCGCGCCCAGGGAGGACATCGCGTCGGCCACGAGCCGGTGCGCCTCGTCGCCGAGCGGCAGCCGGTGCTGCGGCTTGGCGGTGCGGGTCTTCAGCTCGGTGTTGTGGGTCGTCCACTCGTGGAGCGAGACGATGCCCTTCCACGGCTCGTCGACGAGCTGCTCACCAAGCTCGATGGCCTTGGCCAGGACGACCTCTTCCTCGGCGGTGAGGAGCGCGACCTTGCCGATCTCCTTGAGGTACATCCGGACCGGGTCGTCGATCCCGATCATGTCGGCCGAGAGCGCCTCGAGCTCGGCGGCGGTGGGCTCCTCGAGCTCCTCGGCGTCGAGCTTGGTCGGCCCGTCGGTGGGCAGCTTCGAGGCGCGCGCCTCGGCGTCCTCGCCGACGACCTCAACGGTGCTGTCGTCGTCCTCTTCGGCGGCAAGGGCGACGTCGGGCTCGTCCTCGATCTCCTCCTCTTCTTCTTCGTCGGCCTCGTCGAGGGCGGCGCGAGACGGACGGAGGCCGGCGAGCTTGGCCTCCTCGAGATCGGCCTTGGCCCGACGGGGTCGGGTGAGGACGGCCTCGACGAGCTGCTGGTCGAGTGGATCGATGGGCATGGCGGGTTACCTCCGGTTGGTCACGCGCGCACCGCCGTGGGGCGGGCGAGCAGGCGGGTCTGGTCGCGTCGTCGATGGAGCGACTTGCGGGTCTCGTTCATGAGCTGGCTCTCGCGGAGCAGCTGGTCGATGGATTCGCGGTCGGCCGATTGCTCGGCCTCGGCGAGGGCGGATGCGATGTAGTCGGCGCGCTCGTCGAGCGAGCGCTCCTCGAGGTCGATGGTCAGCCGGTCGAGCTCGTAGGCGAGCTCCGCTTCGGTCAGCTCGCGCGGGTTCGGGTCACGCCGCGCGATCACGGCCTGCGCGAGCGCGGCCGTCTCGGGATCGAGGCCCTGAACGAGAGCCGTGAGGCTGAACGGCGGGTGCACGCCCTCGTCGTTCGGCTCGCGAGCGAGCACGACGGCGCGAAACAGCTCACGGGCGACGGTGCTCGGGAGCCGGTCCGGACCGACGACGTCGACGGCGCGGAGCTGGACCTCGGGCACGAGCAGCAGCAGCCGCAGGAACTCCGCCTCCTGGGGCAGCACGCTCCGAAGGATCTCGCCCACGGGCAGCGAATCCGCCGCCGAGACGATCGCCTCGGCGGAGATGCGCGACCCGCCATCGCCGGTCGCGCCGGCCACGCGGGCACCGCGGCCGGGACCGACGGGCGTGCCGGCGGAGGCGAGACCCGACGCTCCCCCCACCCGCGCGCCACGGAGCACATCGAGCAGCACTCGCTCCTCGACCCCTGACACGCGATGGACGAGCTGCAGGTACGCATCGCGCATCACCGCGTTGGGCACCGCACGGATCGTCGGCATGAGGGCATCGACGAAGCGGGCCTTGCCGCCCGGCGTCTTCAGGTCGTACGTCTTGGCGTAGGTGTCGACGAGGTACTCGACGATCGGCTGCGCGGTTCGGACCTCCTCGCGCCAGCGATCCGGCGTCTCGCGCAGGACCTCGTCGGGATCCTTGCCGTCGGGCAGGCGGACGACACGGACCTCGTCGAGCTCGATGCCGCTCTCGGTGGCGGCGAGCTGGCCGATGAGGCCCTGGAGCGCCTGCGCGCCGAAGGTGCCGGCCTTCTGGCCGGCCGGGTCGACGTCGTACGCGAGCGCGATTCGCTTCGCATACCGGGTCAGCAGCGCGACCTGGCCCGGCGTGAGCGCCGTCCCGAGCGAGGCCACGACGTTGTCGAACCCAGCCTGATGAGCCATGAGCGCGTCGGTATAGCCCTCGACGATCACGGCCTGGCCGGACTTGCGCATCGAGCCCTTGGCCTTGTCGATGAGGTACAGCGAGCGGCTCTTGTCGAAGAGCGGCGTGCCCGGCGAGTTGAGGTACTTCGGGCCGGTGTCGCGGCCACCCTCGCCCTCGCTGCCGAGGATGCGACCGCCCATGCCCGTCGCCGCGCCGTTCTGGTCCCGGATCGGGAACAGGACCCGGCCACGGAACTTGTCGATGACGCCGACGCCGCGCGACGAGGAGCGCGCGGGCGAGGACAGCCCCACCTCGACGAGCTCGTCGGGCTTGATGCCGCGCTTCTCGACGAGCTTGCGGCTCATCGAGTCCCAGCCGTCCGGCGCCCAGCCGAGCTGGAACGTCTCGATCGTCGCGTCGCTGAAGCCACGCCCGCGCAGGTAGTCGAGCGCGGGCTTGCCGAGCGAGGTGGTGGTCAGCACCTGGTGGTAGAACGCGATCGCGGTCTCGAGCACGTCGCGCAGCCGCGCCCGATGCGCATCCTCGCGCTTGGTCCGCTCGTCGATCTCGACGCCCGCCTTCGCGGCGAGCGTGCGCAGCGCCTCCGGGAAGGGCACGCCGTCGCGCTGCATCACGAACGAGAACACGTCGCCGCCGAGGCCGCAGCCGAAACACTTCCAGGAATCGCGGCCAGGGGTGACCGTGAACGACGGCGTCTTCTCGCCGTGGAACGGACACAGGCCCTTGTAGGTCGTGCCCGCCTTCTTCAGCTGCACCGTCTCGCCGACCACGTCGACGATGTTCAGCCGACTCTTCACTTCCGCCGCTACGCCGCCAGCCGTCTCGCTCGCCTCCAGCTCCTGCACTGCTCCGTACGTTCCGGAACACCGCTTGGTTCCAGCTCGTTTGCCTCGCCCGACCCGCGAGGTCCCGGACATGACTGTCGGCCTGTCAAGACTTGACAAGGCCGTTGGATTGAATCTTACCCCCGAAAACCCCTCTTGACAAGACCCCTTGTCAATACCCCGAGGGAGTATCCGTAGCCTCCAAGGCGAGCGTCATTCCTGCGCGCAGCGAATCCCCGGCAGCAAGGATTCGCACGCCCGCCGAGCGGCGCATGGCCGGCGCAAGCGCGAGCGCGTTCGGCGTCGCGGTGAGCGGCTCGACGCAGATGCTCGCGGCCGGCGTGTACACGACCAGCGGCGCCGGCGAGGGTTCAAAGGCGATGCGGAGCTCGAGGTCCGGCCAGGTGATGACGACCGGCGATCGTGCCGCCACGTACGCCAGGTCGAGGCGCCGGACGCCCAGCCGCGGACCTGCCCGCAGGTCCGTCCTGCCCTCGACGGCCTCGACCGCGCCCGTCGGCACCATCCCACGCGTCACCTGCAGCCGGTCGGCGTCGACGCGTAGGCGCGGATCGCCGCGGCGCCGAAAC
>VBGT01000082.1:8610-9714 GCA_005889475.1 Chloroflexota bacterium
CTCGATCTCGGCATCGAGCCGCAGACCGGTGCGCGTGACCTCGAGTCGCTGACGCACGCGCCCGCCCATCGGCCACTCGTCGCGCGGCAGCTCGATCGACAGCGTCGCCGCGTCCGCCGTCGCCGACTCGACCGTCCATGGCCGGTTCCACGTCAGCCCGTGAATCGCGTGGCGGCCGTGCGTCTGGCGGAGGCGGATCGTCGTGCCCCGCCACTCGAACCGGCCGCCGGCGAGCCGGCCGGGCCACGGCGCCATCACGAAGCAGCCCCAATGGATCGATGCGTCGACGTCGTCCGGCGCTCCAACCAGCAGCTCCTGCCCGTCGACGGTCCACGAGGCAAGGCGCCCGCCGCGCACGGGATCCAGCACCACCCGGTGCGATCCAGACGCCAGGATGACCGCGGAATCGCCACCGGCGCCGGTCGCGGGGTTTGTGCTCCTGTCGACCAAATCCCGTCTAGTATCGATCGGCCGAGAGCACCTCGGGACGGAGGATCGCGCCATGCCCGACACCTTCTTCGGCGACGTCCCGGGGCCGATCCCGTTCGGCGGGCCGGACTCGCAGCCGGCGCATGGAGGACCACCTCCGGATCGGCGTGTGCCTGTGGCACTCGTTCAACTGGCCGGGCAACGACGTGTTCGGCGTGGGGACCTTCGACCGGCCCTGGCTCGCGCCCGGGCTCGATCCCTTGAAGGCCGCCGAGATGAAGCTCGACGCCGCGTTCGAGTTCATGTCGAAGCTCGGCGTGCGCTACTTCTGCGTCCACGACCGGGACGTCGCGCCCGAGGGCAAAGGCTGGTCGGACACGCAGCGGATCTTCGATGCGGTCATGAGCATGGTCGAGGCGCACATGGCCGAGACCGGGATTCGCCTCCTGTGGGGCACCGCCAACCTGTTCGGGCATCCCCGGTACATGGGCGGCGCGGCGACGAACCCGGATCCCGAGGTCTTCGCGTTCGCGGCCGCCCAGGTCAAGGTGATGCTCGAGACGACCCACCGCCTCGGCGGCCAGAACTACGTCCTCTGGGGCGGCCGCGAGGGCTACGACACGCTGCTCAACACCGACCTCGGGCGGGAGGATCGCCAGCTCGGGCGATTCCTCA
>VBGT01000082.1:9724-11268 GCA_005889475.1 Chloroflexota bacterium
CGGAGCACAAGCACAGGATCGGGTTCACGGGCGCCCTGCTGATCGAGCCCAAGCCGCACGAGCCGACCAAGCACCAGTACGACCACGACAGCGCGGCGGTCCACGGCTTCCTGACCCGCCACGGCCTGCTGGACGAGTACCGCCTCAACATCGAGGCGAACCACGCGACGCTGTCCGGCCACAGCTTCCACCACGAGGTCGCGTACGCGATCAATCACGGCCTATTCGGGAGCATCGACGCCAACCGCGGCGACTACCAGAACGGCTGGGACACCGACCAGTTCCCGAACTCGGTCGACGAGCTGTCTCTCGCGGTGTACGAGATTCTCGAGGCCGGCGGGTTCACGACCGGTGGCTTCAACTTCGACGCCAAGCTCCGGCGCCAGAGCATCAGCCGGGCCGACCTGTTCCACGCCCACATCGGCGGTATCGACACGCTCGCCCGGGCGCTGCTCGTCGCGGCGGACATGGTCGAGGCCAAGACGCTGTCGGCGCCCCGCGAGGCGCGCTATGCCGGATGGTCCGGAGACCTCGGCAAGGCGATCCTCGACGGGTCGGCCTCGCTCGCGGCGCTCCACGACCGCGTCGCGGCCGGCGAGATCGATCCCCGACCGGCCTCCGGCGGCCAGGAGCTGCTCGAGTCCCTCGTCAACCGGCGCATCTGGCGGGCCGACGACGCAAGGTGAGCCCGTCGGCGGACCGGGACGACGTCACCCCGTGAGCCACGTCCTCGGAATCGATACCTCCACGACGGCGACGAAGGCCGTGCTCGTCGACGAGAAAGGTTCGGTCGTCGGGATCGGGGTTGCGGCCTATGGCTTCGACGCGCCCCAGCCGCTCTGGAGCGAGCAGGAGCCGAGCCTGTGGTGGGACGGCACGATCCAGGCAGTCCGGTCCGTTCTTGCCTCGACGGGCGCCGACGCCGCGTCGATCCAGGCGATCGGGCTGACCGGCCAGATGCACGGCGCCGTGCTGCTGGACGGAGCGGATCGGGTGCTCCGGCCGGCGATCCTGTGGAACGACCAGCGGACCGTGCACGCGTGCGAGGAGATCCGCGAGGCGGTGGGACCGCAGCGACTGATCGAGGTCACCGGCAACGACGCCGTCACCGGCCTGACTGCGCCCAAGCTCGTGTGGGTTCGCGACCACGAGCCCGACGTGTGGCGGCGGATCGCGCACGTGCTCTTGCCCAAGGACTATGTGCGGCTCGAGCTGACCGGCGAGCACGCGCTCGACAGGGCCGACGGCGCGGGCACGCTCCTGTTCGACCTGGCGGCGCGGGACTGGTCCGCCGAGGTGCTGGATGCGCTGCGAATCCCGCGGGCGTGGCTGCCCGCCACATTCGAAGGCCCGACGATCACCGCGCGGGTGACGGAACGCGCCGCCGCGGTCACGGGACTTCGGGCCGGCACGCCCGTCGTCGCGGGCGGCGGCGACCAGTCGGCGAATGCCGTCGGGGTCGGCGCGACGGCGCCCGGGACGGTGGCCCTGTCGCTGGGCACGTCGGGCGTTGTCTTCGCGGCCACGGACGCGCCGCTGTTCGA
>VBGT01000004.1 GCA_005889475.1 Chloroflexota bacterium
CGCCGACCGCTGGGCGGGCCGGAATTCCTCCGCGGCCAGCGCGACCTGCTCGGAGCGCAGGTGGCGCCGACCGCTGGGCGGGCCGGAATTCCTCCGCGGCCAGCGCGACCTGCTCGGAGCGCAGGTGGGGAGTCCGAGCGCCGTGGCCGCGGCCAGATGACGAGCCCGGTCGGCGTCGCGCGCCCGCGTCCCGACGCGCCGCCGAAGGTCCGCGGCGCGACGCGCTACGCGGCCGACCGTCCACGCCGCGGCCTGCTCCACGCCCGGCTCGTGCTCGCGACCCATGCCCACGCCCGGATCGTCGCGATCGACGCTGCGGCGGCCCTCGAGACGCCCGGGGTGGTTGCGGTCCTGTCCGCCGCGGATCTGCCGATCAAGGCCAAAGCCTGGGATCGCAGCACCCTGCCGCTCGCCCGCTCGGAGGTGGTCTTCGCCGGCCAGCCCATCGCCCTGGTGATCGCCGAGAGCGACGCTGCCGCCAGTGACGCGGCGGAGCTGGTGAACGTACGGCTGGAGGCGCTACCCGTGGTCCTCGATGCCGAGGCGGCGATGGACCCGGCCTCGCCCCTGGCCTGGCAGGAGCGCGGGGCGGCGAGCGACGAAGCGGGGAGCGACGCCCAGACCCACGCCGGCGTCGGCGGGGGCGAGGACGAATCGATCGAGGCCGAGGAGCTGTCGGCCAACGTCGTCGGGCGGAGCCGCTACTGGGACGGCGACGTGGTTGGTGTGCTCGCGGGCGCGAACGTCGTGCGCGAGGGCCGGTTCACGACGTCGTGGATCCACCAGGGCTACCTCGAGCCGCAGGCAAGCACCGCCTGGATCGACGACGACGGGACGCTCGTCGTCGAGAGCGCGACCCAGTCGTTGTTCGAGACGCGCAACGGGGTGGCCAAGGCGCTCGGGCTGCCGCAGCGGCGCGTCAAGGCGATCGCGGCGCCCCTCGGCGGCGCGTTCGGCGGGAAATGGCCGCTGCTCGACACGCTCTCCGCGGCAGCGGCGCACAAGCTCCGT